>CAYMSG010000071.1:0-11752 GCA_964392955.1 uncultured Chitinophagaceae bacterium
AACCACATATTTCAGGTAGGATGGTTCATTTCGTTTTCCCCGAAACGGAACAGGCGTTAAATAAGGCGCATCTGTTTCCAGCACTAGGTATTCCAATGGGATAGAAGGAAGTACATCGGCAAGGCTGGATTTTTTGTAGGTAAGCACTCCGCCTATACCCATTAAAAATCCAAGATCCATGATTTGCTTTGCTTCTTCTAGCGTTCCGCCAAAACAGTGGAAGATGCCCCTAAGCTTTCCGTTCTGCTGTTCACGAACCAAATCAATGCAATCCTGTATGGAATCCCGGCTATGGATTACAATGGGCAGGTTCAATTCCTTTGCCCATTGGATCTGTTGGCGGAATGCGTGTTTTTGATCATCTATAAAAGTCTTGTCCCAGTAATAATCCAGCCCGATTTCTCCCACTGCAGCAAAGTGTCTTTTTTTCAGCCAATCTTCCACCAGCTTCAATTCATCAGCCACATTTTCTTTTACCGAACAGGGGTGCAGCCCCATCATGCCGATACATTCTCCGGGAAACTGTTGCTCAAGGTTCAGGAGGTCTTTAATGGAACTGCTGTCAATATTCGGCAAATAGAATTTTTCAACACCAGCCGCCCTGGCCCTGCTCATCACTTCCTGTATATCCGCTTTAAAATCATCGAGATAGAGATGCGTATGTGTATCGATCATCGTCATAGAACGGCAAAAGTAAGCTCTTCCGGCAAGCTGTAAAAAGTTCGAGCTCTTCAAACATCCAACCATCATTCCCTTAATTATTTTAACAGGCTTTAAACCAACTGTTGAGTGGTCAGTCTTTGTACAGATCGATTTTTAATTTAAACCACCAAAAGCGTATAAAATGAAAACAAGTTCCATCTTCACAAAAGGTACCATGGCATTCCTGCTGCTGGGTGCCCTCAGTTTTACTGCCTGTAAAAAAGAAGCAAGCCAAACGCAGGACGAAGAAACAGCAACTATCGAAAGTGCCGAAAGTAACAGCGAAGCCGAAGCGGCATTTGATGATGTATTTGATAACACCATGGGTATTGGTGCCGAAGCCAACGGCGAAGACCTGGGTATTACCGCCGGCGTTGGCATTTATGGCCGTATGGAAGGCGGCAATATTGTGGGCAGGGTAGACAGCATCCGTTGCTTTACCATTTCTGTTGTTCCGCAAACACCGGGCGTATTTCCAAAAACAGTTACTATCAATTTTGGCGACGGCTGTAAAGGTCGTGATGGTAAAATCCGAAAAGGAAAGATCATTACAGTTTACACAGGCCCTATGCGTATTCCCGGCAGCAAAGCCACTACTACGTTTGAAAACTATAAAGTTGACAGCTTAAAAGTGCAGGGTACACACGAAGTAACGAATAACAGCACCAGCAACAACCGCATTTTTACCACCAAGGTAATTGCCGGAAAACTTACATGGGACAACGGTCGCTGGATTGCCTGGGGAAGTGTACGCACAGTTGCCCAGTTAGAAGGAAACGGAACACCACTCTGGCCATTGGATGATGTGTTTGCCATTACAGGCGGTGGTCGTGGCGAAAACAGCCGTGGCAAAAGCTGGGGGCATGAAGTAATTGAGCCATTGATTAAAAAATTCACCTGTCGTTGGATTTCCAAAGGCGTTCTCCGCATCCGGGTAAATAACACAAACGGTCTTTTAGATTTCGGAGACGGCCGTTGCGACAATAAAGCGGAATTAACCGTAAATGGCAACATGAGAATCATTACGCTGCCCTAAGAAAAAACACTTGCATCTGATAAAAGAAATTGTACCTTAGCAAAAGTTTTCATAGGGTACGGATTAAAAACGGGCCAGGGTTTCCACCCCGGCCCTCCTTTTTTCAGCTCATTTCTAACGTATTACTTCAAAACGGTAACCCTCACCCGAAAATAATTTCAACACTTCAGGCAACGCAAACCGCAGATTGGGAAACGCTTTTTCACTATCGTGAAATACGATAATACTGCCTGGTTTTGTATGCTTCGTTACATTATCAAGGCATTTTTGTGGACTGATGGAGGTATCAAAATCGGCACTTAATACATCCCACATAATGATTTGAAAAGGCGGATTCGACTCCTTCAGCACTTTTGCAGGAAAGCTTCTGATTTTTCCATAAGGTGGGCGAAACAGATCAGAGTCGATCCACTTCGCTGCTTCCTTCACGTTCTGCAGCCACAACTCATCTTTTGTATGAAACCCATTCAAATGATTGTGTGTATGATTGCCCACCCGATGTCCATCAATAAAAATTCGTTGATACAACTCCGGTTGTTCCTGTACATTTTTTCCGATGCAGAAGAACGTTGCTTTTGCATTGTATTTTTTTAACTCGTCCAATACAAAAGGAGTGGCAACAGGATTTGGTCCGTCATCAAATGTGAGATAAATGATTTTTTCTGTAGCAGGAATGCGCCAGGTGAGGTTTGCCGGGAACAGCATCCGTAACCACCAGGGAGTTGTAACAATGTAACGCATAGTTGAAATTAATACAGAATTGCGTAGCCTGTTATCTGAATGAGCAGCGATGCATAAAAAAAGCGTTTCCCTTTTCTGGAAAGAAATGCTGCTTGTGTAGCTGCTGAAAAAAGTTCATTGGCGTACAATTGCTCATGAGAATGAACATTAGTTGCAGGACTTCCGGTTAACACCGCTTCGGTACAATATTTTTCCAGTAAACCTGGTAATGTTTGATAAAACAACGAAGTGCTGATAAATACATCGGCTCCCAGTACTTTATTTCCGCTCGATGCAAGAATGCCAACAATACTACTGTCTTTACTGCGTAACTGCTGTAAAAAATAACGGATGTATTGCTGCGATGTATCAGCAACTTTTTTATTGTTCAGCAACGCTGCGTAGGACGATGAGCCTGTTTGATTATTTTGTTTCAGCAAGCGGCGTATTTCATCCCACACTTTCGTTTGATTTTGAGCTGTATCAATAATGGTTTGCAATCCGCTGCCGGTGGTTCCCCTGTAAATAAATTTCTGTTCTTTATCGCTCCAGCGGTTTTCTTCGATACAATACACCGGAACCAGATGTTCCTTACCGGCTTCAAGAATGGTATCTTTTGCAAACACACGGTCCTGGCGGCCTCCCATTACGATTTCGCCACTTTTTATCACAAGATCTTTGCCGCTGTTGTTTTCAATGAGCAATACATTGATATTGTCAAGCATGTAATTTCCCCGCTCTTTCAGTTTTACGGTTCTTTTGCTCATGGCTGTTTTTAATGAAATGGTGTTGGATGTAGTAAAGCTGCTGTCGGTTACCTGCTCCATTCGTTTGATGGGAATCAGTTTCAGATGACGGAAAATAATAGCACTGTCATATTCAACAACCAACGAAGGAAACGTAAAATCGGTTTGTGCATAAGTACCAACACAAGTAAAAAGTAAAATGAGCAGGCAGAAATGTTTGTTCATTGATTTGGTGAAGGTATAAAATTGAAAACGTTTAAAGCCCCTTTAGGGGTTTGGGGTTTTTGACTTTATCTTTGTTGCATGAGTGTACGAGTACGTTTTGCCCCGAGTCCAACGGGCGGTTTGCATTTAGGCGGTGTACGCACCGTGTTGTATAATTATTTATTTGCCAAACATCATGGTGGTGAGTTTGTAGTGCGGATTGAAGATACAGACCAGACACGCTTTGTGCCTGGTGCAGAAGAATATATTTTCAACTGTTTAAAATGGTGCGGACTGGAGCCCGACGAAAGCCCGGTGCACAATGGTCCGTACGGACCTTACCGCCAGAGTGAGCGGAAAGAGATGTATCGCCAATATGCAGAAAAACTCGTGGCACAGGGTTTTGCCTATTATGCATTTGATACCAAAGAAGAGTTGGAGAAGATGCGTGAAGATCTGAAGACAGAAGAAAACCCGTCGCCGCAATACGACCATCGTACACGGAAGAATATGCGCAACAGCTTAAACTTAACCGACGATGAAGTGCGGGAGCTATTGGAAAAAAATGTTCCGCATGTGATCCGTATTAAAATGCCGGAGAATGATGTGTTGAGTTTTACAGACATGATTCGTGGTGACATAAGTTTTCAAACCGGGTTGGTTGATGATAAAGTATTGTTGAAAGCCGATGGGATGCCTACCTATCATTTGGCTGTGGAGGTAGATGATTATTTAATGAAGATCACACACGCTTTTCGTGGTGAAGAATGGTTGCCCAGTGCCCCGGTGCATTTGTTGTTATGGAAATATTTGGGCTGGGAAGCATCGATGCCGCAATGGGCACACCTGCCTTTGATCCTTGGGCCCAATGGTAAGTTGAGTAAACGTGATGGTGCCAAGTATGGCTTTCCTGTGTTTGCCATGAACTGGACCGACCCAAAAACAAATGAATTAACAGAAGGCTTTTTTGAAAAAGGATTTTTACCCGAAGCATTTGTAAACTTATTAGCTGTTCTTGGCTGGAACGATGGTACAGAAAAAGAACTGTACAACATGGATGAGTTGATTGCCAGCTTTGATATGAAACGTGTACACAGTGCAGGAGCCAAATTCGATTACGAAAAGGCAAAATGGTTTAACCACGAATGGATCAAGCGATTGCCGGTTTCGGATTTGCGAGTGCAGATCGAACCCTACTTTGCAGCAAATGGAATAGATGTAAGCGATACAACAAAACTTGAACAGGTAATTGAGTTGGTGAAAGAACGTTGTACACTATTGCCCGATTTTGTTCAGCAAGGCGGCTTCTTCTTTAAAGCATCTGAAACATTAGAGTTGGATGCAGTAAAACCCAAATGGAACGATGATAAGAAAAAGTTCTTTGTTGAATACGTTGATGTGTTGAAAACAATGGGTAGCTGGGAACTAACTGCGATTGAAAATGCGTTTAAAGCGTTGGCAACTGCAAAAAATAGTAAACCGGGTGAGCTGCAACTCCCGATGCGAATTATGTTGGTGGGCGGTAAGTTTGGTCCGGCTGTATTCCAGATCGCTGAAATGATCGGTAAAGAAGAAACCGTAAAGCGGATGGAGTATGCACTGAGTTTGTTGTAACGTATTTGGTTATAAAAAATGCCTCTGTTGCAACAGAGGCATTTTTTATAACTGTTATCCTTGTTTTCGTATCAATTCCATCAACTCAACAAATGAACCTGTGCCCAATTTTTCAATCATTTGTTGATCTGCTTTCTCCAGCTTAAACAAATCTTCTGTATTCAACTTCACCTGTTCAGGCGTACGAATGCCAGGAATAATGACAGACACCTCATCATAACTTAAAATATAGCTTAACGCCAGTTGTGTTTTTGAGCAATTGTATTTGCTGCACAGTTTCCAAACAGGTTCGGTTGCAAGTAAAGTGGCATCAATCACTTCTTTTGTTAACCGGTTCTTCCGATGATCATTGTAAGTGAAATGTACCTGCTCATCAAACTTGCCGGTCAGTAAACCAAACTGTAACGGCATGCGTGCGATAATACCATAACCTTTTGCGGCAGCCGTTTTCAGTAAGGGCAATGCTTTCTGGTTAATGATGTTGAGTACTAACTGAAAACCATTCCCCAAATGATTGTTCATTAAAAAAGCTGCATCATCGTTTGGCTCAAATGTATTCAACGATAAACCCCAGTAACGTATCTTGCCTTGTTGCTGTAGTTGTTGCATGGCTTCAATACATTCTCCGTTTTGTAAATGTGTTAAACGGGCTGTATGGAGTTGATAGTAATCAATCGTATCTCTTTTTAATCGTTTCAACGATGCTTCGCATGCAGCAAGGATATATTCGTTGGAATAGTCAACAGTGAATTGTTCGTTGCGTGCAACATTGCCCACTTTTGTTGCAATAACTACATCGCTTCTGTTACCGATTTCATTGCCGATCATTTTTTCTGAATGACCGAGGCCATAAATATCAGCTGTATCAAAAAAATTGATACCGGCATCCAAAGCTGCATGTATGGCTTTGATCGATGTATGATCATCGGCATCACCCCAACCAATTGCAGTAGTGCCGATCATAGCACCTCCGCCGATGGCCCATGCACCAAAGCCAATTTCGCTTACTGATAATTCTGTGTTACCAAATTTTCGATCGTTCATGCTGTAATTTACACATAAGCCTTTATCTTAACTTCATGAACCTTACCAAATCAACATGGCCATTTATTTTTTTACTGGCCCTTATCAAATTTGCGTTGCCATTTTTTCTCCAGCATCCGGTTTATGAATTACACAGAGATGAATTTTTGTATCTGGAACAAGGACATCATTTAGCGTGGGGTTATATGGAAGTGCCGCCGATGCTTTCCTGGTTATCATACCTCACACACCTATTTGGCGGAAGCTTTTTCTGGGTAAAATTCTGGCCTTCGCTTTTTGGAGCAATCACACTCATTGTTACCTGTGCCATGGTGTTGGAAATGGGCGGGAGATTATTTGCTGTATTTATTGCGGCTTTGTGTATCATGTTTACGGCTTACCTGCGCTTACACTTTTTATTCCAGGCAAATTTTCTGGAAGTATTCTGGTGGACATTGAGTGCTTATTTCATTATCAGGTATATCAATAGCAAACACGTCAACTATTTGTATTGGATCGGCTTTGCATTTGGCTGTGCCTGGTTGAGTAAAAATTCTGTTTCGTTTTTTATTCTTGGTTTTGCCGTTGCACTGTTACTTACGCAACACCGTTCGTTGCTATTGAACAAACATTTATACGGCGCAGGATTGCTTGCATTGGCAATTGCATTTCCTAATTTGCTGTGGCAGTACAATCATAACTGGCCGTTGTTGCACCATATGGAGGAATTAAGAGAAACGCAGTTAAAGTTCTTGAGTCCGGTTGATTTTTTGATGGGGCAGGTCATGATGTATTTCACCGCTTTTTTTATTTGGGTAATGGGTCTAGTCTGGCTTTTTACTGCAAAAGGAAAGCCTTTCCGCATGCTGGCTTGGATCTATTTTACCGTAATTATATTATTAATTGTAAGCAGCGGAAAAAATTATTACTCCATGGGATTGTATCCGATGCTCTTTGCAGCAGGTGCTGTTGCGTTGGAACAATGGACGGCGAAACAAAAATGGATCGGTTGGGCAACTGCTGTACTCATTTTATTTCTTGCATGGGTTGTGCTGCCTGTAGCGATGCCTGTTTGGAAACCTGATAAGCTGGCTGCTTTTTATCAGGAAAAAGGAATTGAGAAAACCGGTGCCTTGAAATGGGAAGATCAACAAAACCATTCTTTACCGCAGGACTTTGCAGATTACCTGGGTTGGAAAGAGATTACAGCAAAAGCGGAGAAACAGTTTCTATTGCTCCCGCAAAAGGAACGTGACAGTACTGTTGTGTATTGCCGCCATTACGGATTAGCCGGAGCATTGAAATATTATGGAACGGATAAGCAGTTCAAATCAAAAGTGATCAGCGATAACGGCTCGTTCCTGCATTGGATACCCAACGATTTTGGATTTAAGCATTTGATTTTTGTTGGTCGGCGTATGCCGGGCTCGGATGATGAAGTGTTTCAACATTTTGAAAAGGTAACCATCATTGATTCGGTTACATACAAACATTCCCGGCAGTTGGGCGATCGGGTGATCTTTTATGAAAACGCCGATTCACTTGCATCAAAACTTGCAGCAGAAGGATTGAAACAGATGAAACAGGAGTTCAGCCGGAAGAAGTTAGAATGACAACCGTTAGTCGATATTACCTAAATTCGCAGCATAACATTGCTGTATGAACAGACCCGTACGAGTGCTTGTTGCTAAAGTTGGATTAGATGGCCACGACCGTGGCGCCAAAGTTATTGCTACTGCCTTGCGTGATGCAGGTATGGAAGTAATTTATACAGGTCTTCGCCAAACACCGGAAATGGTTGTGAATGCTGCCCTGCAGGAAGATGTGGATGCGATAGGTGTAAGTATTTTAAGTGGTGCCCACATGACGGTTTTTCCACGTCTCTTGCAATTAATGAAAGAAAAAGAAATGAATGATGTGCTGCTCACCGGCGGCGGCATTATTCCCGATGAAGATGTAGATGCATTAACAAAGATGGGTGTGGGCAAATTGTTTTTACCAGGCACCAACACACAGGATATTGCTGTGTATATCAAAGACTGGGTTGCGCAACACCGTAATTTCTGACAACAAGTTTAAACTTTCATATATGAGTTTTCAAACCTTACTTACTTCGTTGGAAGATGGAATTTTTATTATCACCATCAACCGGCCGGATAAATTAAATGCACTTAATAAAACAGTGATTGAAGAGTTGAGTGCTGCTGTTGATGAAGTGTACTCAAATGCTGCTATTCGTTGTGCTGTGATTACGGGTGCTGGCCCGAAGGCATTTGTAGCAGGTGCAGATATTTCAGAATTTCTTTCCATGAATGCAAGTGCAGGCGAGGAGTTGGCAAGGCGTGGACAGGAAATGGTATTCAATAAAATTGAGCGATCGCCCAAACCCATCATTGCAGCAGTAAATGGTTTTGCATTGGGCGGCGGATGCGAACTGGCGATGAGTTGCCATTTCCGCTTGGCGAGCGACAACGCAAAGTTTGGTCAGCCCGAAGTAAACCTTGGATTGATACCCGGTTATGGCGGTACACAACGTTTGGTGCAGCTTATTGGTAAAGGGAAAGGTCTTGAATTAATGATGACGGCAGCCATGATCGATGCCAACGAGGCAAAAGACCTGGGCCTGGTGAACTATGTTACAACAGCAGATGAGTTGCTGCCCAAGACAAAAGAGTTACTCGGAACGATTATGAGCAAAGGGCCCAATGCCATTGCAAAAGTGATCAGTGCTGTGAATGCATATTTTGATGATGCACAAAATGGATTTGATGCCGAGATCAAATTATTCGGCGAGTGTTTTGGTACTGAGGAAATGAAAGAAGGGGTAAGTGCGTTTTTGGAGAAACGAAAAGCGGAGTTTAAGAAATAAGTTTAAACAGCGACCAGACTGCTCATCAATTCTGTATTTTTAATATGTATCGAATTTTATGTTTACTTCTGTTTGTCAGCATTAAGCTGTCCGTTTATGCACAAACACAAAAATTTTATACAATTCAACCGGGAGGAAACCTGTTGGAAGTTGTTCCATTAAGTGAAGCTTACGAGTACCCCCAGTTTGAGCAAGGGATCGTTTTTATGAAAAACGGAGTTAACTCAGCTGCAAAACTCAATTATCATTTCATTTTTGAAGAAATCGTTTTTATCGATGCCAACGGCGATACACTTACAATTGCAAATCCGGCGGAAGTAAAACAGGTGTACATCGGGAAAGATCAGTTTTATTATGCCGGAAACAGATTTGTAAAACTTGATACAACAATCGGTGATATAAAATTGGCCGTAGCCGGTTTCTTTTCAACAGTGAATACAAAAAAAGTGGGAGCATTTGGAACGAGTACCGAAGGTGCCGGTGTTTCACAAGGAGGCTTTATTGCTCCGGATGGACGCAAGATGAATCTCACCCCCAATGTAATTACCACCATCGCTTACAAGAAGGCATTGTTTATTGGCAACAGGTTCAATCAATTTATACCTGTCAACAGAAAAAATATTTTTTCTGTTTATCCGGAAAAGGAAGCGAAACTGAAACGCTATCTTGATGAAAACAAGATCAATTTTTTTTCGAGATCAGATGTGATTGATCTGATTCTGTATATGAATAGTCTCTAGTTTATCTTTCAATCAGCTCATCATTAGTGTAATAAGCTTCTATCTCTGAAATTTTAGTTGCCCCTTTTTGTTCCAATATTGTCAACTCAACAGTGTTAATGTTAACTGCAGGAAATGTAAGAATGCGTTTTCTGCCAATGGTTGTGCCTTTTATTTCTTTGATCAACTTATCGTCCTTATCAAACAACAATAATTTAAATTCGGCACATTGCTGGCCATTGCGCAGATCTTCACGCAGCACAATACAATTTACTTTCTTGTTTTCCTTCAGTTCTGCTCCCGCAGAATGAATTTCCGTTGCCTGTATCGTTACGGTTGTTGCAGCTTTGCCATCGGTAACAGCCGGAGCTTTTTTCAATATGCCTGATTGTAAATAATAAGTTGATGCATGCAGCAACAGGTTTGTTTTAAACGATTGCTGACGCAGCTTTCGAAAACCCACTAACGCCGCTGAATCATTTGCATGAAACTTACCTCTTCTGTCGGGCGGCACATTCAGCAGCAACGTTGCACCTCGTCCAACCGATTTCAAATACAGCTGAAACAATTCTTCCGGAGATTTTACTTTGCTGTCTTCTTCCTGGTGATAAAACCAACCGGGACGAATACTTACATCGCATTCAGCGGGTATCCAATGAGTGCCGTATTTATTGCCACTGTTCAACGTGTCAGTTGATGGCGCTCCGAGACCGGGTGTAAATCCCTCGATGTTCAATGTATTCCAGTTGGTGGTTCCTGCAATGCCTTTTTCATTACCCACCCAGCGTATATCCGGACCAACATCACTAAACACAACCGTTGAGGGGGAAAGTTTGCGAACGGTTTCAATAAAGCGTTTCCAATCATATTCCTGCTTCTTGCCATTTGGCCCTTCACCATTGGCACCGTCCCACCAGAGTTCAGTTATGGGGCCGTAATTGGTAAAAATTTCCTTCATCATGTTTACAAAAACATCATTGTATTTTTCGGTACCATAGTCGGGATGGTTACGATCCCATGGCGAAATGTAAACACCAAAGTTTAATCCATATTCTTTACAGGCGGCAGCTAAGTCACTTAATACATCGCCTTTTCCATTTTTCCATTTGCTTTCACGAACCGTGTGTTTGGAATACTTGCTGGGCCATAAACAAAACCCATCATGATGTTTGGCAGTAATGATGATGCCCGTTGCCCCGGCCTGTTTGGCAATGCGGCACCACTGCCTGCAATCCAGTTCCGTTGGGTTGAACATGTCTGCCGCTTCATCACCATGACCCCATTCTTTATCGGTAAAGGTATTCGGACCGAAATGTGCAAAGAGGTAAAACTCAGAGTTATGCCACTGCAACTGCTGTGGAGTAGGAACAGGGCTTGCAGTTTGAGCTACGCAAATACCCGCCAGGCTAACGCAGATGAATGCGGAAAAAATGATTTTTCTCATATGAATTGAAAACCCAAATTACGGAAACCAACTCAGTTAACACCTACCTTTGCGGCACTTTCAGGCAATGGCAGTGAAGAAAGTTGCAGGAGAGTTTTCTGGTTCGTAATCAAATCATATCAATAACCTGCTCGTAGCTCAACGCTACCGGCTCAAAGCTTGTTTTATGACTTTCAGAATTGAAAAAGATACAATGGGAGAAGTAAAAGTTCCCGTTCATGCTTACTACGGTGCACAAACCCAACGCAGCATCGACAATTTCAAAATTGCACAGGATATTAACCGCATGCCAAAAGAAATTATCCGTGCATTTGCTTATCTGAAACATGCAGCAGCCCTTACCAATAATGAGGCTGGCGTATTGCCAAAGAAAAAAGCCGTATTAATTGGTAAAGTTTGTAAAGAAATTTTAGAGGGTAAACTTGATGAGTTCTTTCCGTTGGTTGTTTGGCAAACAGGTAGTGGTACACAAAGTAACATGAACGTAAACGAAGTAATTGCTTATCGTGGTCATGTCTTGAATGGTGGTAAACTGGAAGACAAAGAAAAATACCTGCACCCCAACGATGATGTAAACAAAAGCCAGAGCAGTAACGATACATTTCCAACTGCCATGCATATTGCAGCATACAAAATTCTGGTGGAGACAACAATTCCCGGAATTGAAAAACTCCG
>CAYMSG010000072.1:0-11702 GCA_964392955.1 uncultured Chitinophagaceae bacterium
CCTGCACTCAACGGAGGTGTAAGTTGTATGTAAAACGAATTAAAAACTAAACATAACGACCCGCCTCCAAAAGAGGCGGGTTTTTTATTACCGCAAAAAACGAAACAACGTATGGCATCCTATTACAACAGCGAAACAATTCTGTATCTCAACGGGGAGTATGTAAAAGCGGCTGAAGCAAAAATGGATTTCTACAGTCAGAGTTTTCATTATGGCTACAGCGTGTTTGAAGGCATCCGTTCATACAGAACAGTGAGTGGCGAAACGAAGATTTTTAAAGCCAAAGAACATTACGATCGCTTACAACGTTCGGCTGAGTTGGTGAACCTTCCTTACCATTGGACAACAGACGAATTAACCGCTGTTACCTACGAAGTATTGAAGTTGAATAACCTCCAGGATGCATATATCCGTCCTGTTGTTTACGCTCCTGCCAATATGAGTTTTGTACAGAATGAGCAATCGTTTTTGGTAATTGAAGTGTGGGCCATGCAACCGTTTCTTGGCGATAAGTTGTTACGCATCATGACCAGTTCATTTGAACGTCCGAATCCAAAAGCCTTCAAGATCGAAGCAAAAGCAGCCGGTCATTATGTAAACTCATTACTCGCCAGTCATGAAGCAAAAGCAAAAGGATACGATGAAGCCTTGTTACTGGACATGAATGGTAACGCAGCAGAAGCACCGGGTGCAAATTTGTTTTTTGAAAAGGATGGAAAACTGTTTACGCCGGCAAAAGGAAATATACTTCCGGGTATTACAAGAGCAACGGTATTTGAAATATGTGCAGCGTTAGGTATTGAAGTAGAAGAAAAGTTCTTTACAACTGATGAATTGAAACAGGCCGATGCGGCATTTTATTGTGGCACAGCGGCGGAAGTAATTGGCTTTGAAAGTTTGGATGATTACAAATTTCCATTGCAATGGAATGATAGTGTGAGCAGAAAAATTCAATTAGCGTACAAGCAACTTATAACTGAAGAATTTGAATCTGAAAAAAAGGAAAGCAAAAAAGTACAAGAAATATTAGCATAGAATTACAGAACGCAAAATGGTGCAACGCAACAAGAGCTTAGTAGTATAAAAACAGACGACAACAAAAAATAAAATGGCTGAATTAAACAAGTATTCGAAAGTATTAACGCAGGATGAAACACAACCGGCTGCACAAGCCATGTTGTATGGTATTGGTTTAACAGAAGAAGATCTCAAAAAAGCACAGGTAGGTATTGCAAGTATGGGTTACGATGGTAACACCTGTAACATGCACCTGAATGATCTTGCAAAAGTGGTGAAGGAAGGTGTGTGGCAAAACGATTTGGTTGGTTTAATCTTTAATACAATCGGCATCAGCGATGGTATCAGTAACGGTACGGATGGTATGCGTTATTCGCTGGTGAGTCGTGATATTATTGCAGACAGCATTGAAAGTGTGTGCGGTGGTTTTTATTACGATGGTTTAATTGCATTGCCTGGCTGCGATAAAAATATGCCGGGCGCTGTAATGGCGATGGGTCGTTTAAATCGTCCATCGATCATGGTGTATGGCGGTACGATTGCTCCCGGTCATTATAAAGGTGAAGAACTCAATATCATTTCTGCATTTGAAGCATTAGGTAAAAAATTAGCAGGTACTATTACACCTGAAGATTTTAAAGAAGTGGTGAAGCACAGCTGTCCCGGTGCTGGTGCATGCGGCGGTATGTATACAGCAAACACCATGGCTTCTGCTATTGAAGCATTGGGGATGAGTTTGCCCTACTCCTCATCGAATCCTGCAACAAGTGGTGAAAAGCAAAATGAATGTTTGGCTGCAGGTAAAGCAATTAAAGTTCTTTTAGAAAAAGATATCAAGCCAAGAGATATCATGACGAAGAAAGCATTTGAAAATGCGATCGTCACTATTATGATCTTCGGCGGAAGTACCAACGCTGTGTTGCACCTGATTGCCATGGCGAAGAGTGTGGATGTAGATCTCACACAAGAAGATTTTCAGCGCATCAGCGATAAAACGCCGGTGCTGGCAGATTTTAAACCGAGCGGAAAATTCTTAATGCAGGAATTACATGCACATGGTGGTGTACCTGCTGTAATGAAATATTTATTGAACAAAGGTTTGCTGCATGGCGATTGTTTAACTGTAACAGGAAAAACGGTTGCAGAAAACTTGGCCGACATCGAACCCATCAATTTCGAAACACAAAAAATTGTCTTCCCGTTAGAACAGCCATTGAAAGCAACCGGTCACTTACAGATTTTGTATGGTAACCTGGCAGAGAAGGGAAGTGTGGCAAAGATCAGCGGTAAAGAAGGTGAACGTTTTGAAGGTCCTGCACGTGTGTTTGATGGTGAAAAAGATTTGGTGGCAGGTATTGCAAATGGTAGAGTAAAGAAAGGTGATGTGGTTGTTATTAGATACGAAGGACCAAAAGGTGCACCTGGTATGCCGGAGATGTTGAAACCGACTTCGGCAATTATGGGTGCAGGTTTAGGTAAAGATGTGGCATTGATCACTGATGGACGATTCAGTGGTGGTTCACATGGATTCGTCGTCGGTCACATCACTCCGGAAGCATTTGAAGGTGGTGTGATTGCATTGGTGCAGGATGATGATATCATTGAACTCGATGCTGTGAATAACAAGATTACCTTGAAAGTTGCTGACGAAGTGATAGCAGAACGACGCAAGAACTGGAAGCAGCCTGCTTTGAAAGTAACGAAAGGTGTGTTGTACAAATATGCGATGTGCGTAAAGGATGCAAGCCAGGGTTGTGTAACTGATGAGGCCTAAGCTCTGCAGATAAATCAAAATAATATTCAGCTGTAAAAAGCAACAACAAATAAAAGTGAAATGGAAACACTCACAATAAAAGAAGAGCAAAAGCAAACAGAAGCAAAAGCAACGAAATCAATTTCGGGTAGCGTTGCTGTATTGGATGCATTGCTCAATGAAAATGTAAAGACCATCTTCGGTTATCCGGGTGGTGCAATTATGCCCATCTACGATGCATTGTACGATTACAATGATCGTTTGGAACATATTCTGGTTCGTCACGAGCAAGGTGCTATTCATGCAGCACAGGGTTTTGCAAGAGCAAGTGGTAAAACAGGTGTTGTATTTGCAACGAGTGGCCCAGGTGCAACAAATCTTGTTACTGGTTTGGCCGATGCAATGATTGATTCAACTCCGATCGTTTGTATCACGGGACAAGTGTTTGCCCACTTGTTAGGTACAGATGCATTTCAGGAAACAGACGTGATCAATATTACAACGCCTGTTACCAAATGGAATCACCAGGTAACAGATGCAAGTGAAATTCCTGCTGCGTTGGCAAAAGCATTTTACATCGCAAGTAGTGGCCGTCCCGGTCCGGTGTTGATTGATATTACAAAAAATGCACAGCTGCAGTTGTTCGAATATGAAGGTTATAAGAAGTGTGAACATATCCGCAGCTATCGTCCGAAACCAATTGTACGGAAAGAATATATTGAAGAAGCTGCAAAGCTTATCAATGCGGCAGAACGTCCATTCGTCATTTTTGGTCAGGGTGTAATTCTTGGTAAAGCAGAAAAAGAATTCAAAGCCTTTATTGAAAAAGCAGGTATCCCATCTGCATGGACCATCATGGGTATGAGTGCCATCCCGACCGATCATCCGTTGGGTGTAGGTATGTTGGGGATGCATGGAAACTATGGTCCGAACTTATTAACGAATGAGTGTGATGTGTTGATTGCAGTGGGTATGCGTTTCGATGATCGTGTAACCGGCCGTTTAGATAAATATGCCAAGCAGGCGAAGATCATTCATCTTGATATTGATCCTGCAGAGATTGACAAGAATGTGAAAACGACTGTACCTGTTTGGGGCGATTGTAAAGAAACATTACCCATGCTTACGGCATTGGTGGAAAGCAAAGTGTATCCGCAATGGTTACAGAAATTCCACGATTGCATGGAAAAAGAAAAAGCGTTGTGTATTCAACCTGAGATGAATCCTGAAGGTGATATTTTAACCATGGGTGAAGTAATTAAAACACTCAATGAGTTAACGCAGGGCAATGCCATTATTGTAACGGATGTTGGTCAGCACCAAATGGTGGCCTGCCGTTATGCAAAAATGAATCAATCGAAGAGCAATATCACCAGTGGTGGTTTGGGTACGATGGGTTATGCATTGCCTGCAGCAATTGGTGCGGCGTATGGCGATCCAACACGTACAACGGTTGCTGTAATTGGTGATGGTGGTTTCCAGATGACCTTGCAGGAGTTGGGAACAATTATGCAATTCAAACCCAACGTAAAAATTTTAATTCTCAATAATCAGTTCTTAGGCATGGTGCGTCAGTGGCAGCAACTGTTCCATGAGAAACGTTATTCGTTTGTTGATATTACCAGTCCGGATTTTGTACAGGTGGCGAAAGGATATTACATCGATGGACAACGCATCAACGAACGTTCTGAATTGAAAGAGGCATTGAAGACCATGCTTGATCATGAAGGCAGTTACCTGCTGGAAGTAATGGTTGGCAAAGAAAACAATGTATTCCCGATGGTGCCGCAGGGTAGAGGCGTATCGGAAATTGTATTAAGCAAAGAGGAAATCTAACAACAAGTCGGAAAGTCGGGAAGTCAATAGACCGAAAGACGATTCTGAAAACATAAACACACTTCCGGACTTCGGTCTTGCCGACTTCCGGACTAATTTGAGAGTTATGCAAAAACAGGAATTCACCATAACGGTATATACAGAGAACCAGATCGGTTTATTGAACCGTATTGCGATTCTCTTTTCCAAACGGAAGATCAATATTGAAAGCCTAAACACATCGCCCAGCGAAGTGGATAGTGTGCATCGTTTTACGATTGTGATCAACGAAACAGAAGAAGTGGTACGCAAACTTTGCCGCCAGATTGAAAAGCAGGTAGAAGTATTAAAAGCGTATTACAATACCAATGAAGAAATCATTTGGCAGGAACTGGCCATGTACAAAGTGCCGACAGATGTAATTGCTGAACATGTAAAAGTGGAGCGTTTGTTGAGTCAACATGGTGCAAAAGCGGTAGTGATCCGTAAAGATTACACCGTATTTGAAGTAAGCGGTCAGCGTGATGAGACAGATGCGTTCATTAAAGTACTGGAACCGTACGGGTTAATTGAATTTGTACGCAGTGCAAGAGTCGCCATCATCAAAGCAAGCGATGGCTTCCACAAAAAACTCAAGGAGTTCGAATACCGTGAGCCAAGTGAAGAAGTGATCGAGAACGAATATTTAGATAAGAACGAAGAGGTGTTTACCATGTAAACTTCTCCGGACACTATAAAGCATATCAAACAAAACTTTAAATCAAAAATTCTTCACGCTTTTGAGTGAAGACCAAACAAACAAAAAGAGAAACGAAAATGGCAAATTACTTTAACACACTTCCGCTCAGAGAACAGTTGGCACAGCTTGGTGTATGTGAATTTATGGACCGTAGTGAGTTTGCGGATGGTGTGAATGCGTTATTGGGAAAAAAGATCGTCATCGTTGGTTGCGGTGCACAAGGTTTGAACCAGGGCTTGAACATGCGTGATTCAGGATTGGATATTGCGTATGCATTGCGTAAAGAAGCTATTGAAGAAAAACGTGCTTCCTGGAAAAATGCAACTGAGAATGGTTTTACTGTTGGTACATACGAAGAGCTGATTCCTACTGCTGATCTCGTGTTGAACTTAACTCCCGATAAACAACATACGTCGGTAATTAAAGCCATTATGCCGTTGATGAAACAAGGTTCTACTTTGTCGTACTCACACGGTTTTAATATTGTTGAAGAAGGTACACAGATCCGTAAAGATATTACGGTGATTATGGTGGCACCAAAATGTCCCGGTACAGAAGTACGTGAAGAATACAAACGTGGCTTTGGTGTACCAACGCTGATCGCTGTGCATCCGGAAAATGATCCTGAAGGAAAAGGTTTGATCCAGGCAAAAGCATATGCAGCTGCAACCGGTGGTCATCGTGCAGGTGTGTTACGTTCATCGTTTGTTGCCGAAGTAAAATCGGATCTCATGGGTGAGCAAACCATTTTGTGTGGTGTGTTGCAAACAGGTTCTATTCTTGCATTCGATAAAATGGTGGAGAAAGGAATTGAACCATCTTATGCAGCTAAATTAATTCAATACGGTTGGGAAGTGGTAACAGAAGCGTTGAAGCATGGTGGTGTTACAGCGATGATGGATCGTTTATCGAATCCTGCAAAGATCAAAGCATTCGAATTGTCAAACGAAATCAAGAATATCTGGCGTCCGTTGTTCCAGAAGCACCAGGACGATATCATGAGCGGCGAGTTCTCATCAACCATGATGAAGGACTGGGCGAATGATGATAAGAACTTACTCGGCTGGCGTGCAGCAACGGGCGAAACAGCGTTTGAAAAAACAGCACCAACAACTGCAAAAATTTCTGAGCAGGAATATTTTGACAATGGATTATTACTTGTTGCCTTCGTTCGTGCAGGTGTTGAACTTGCATTTGAAACAATGGTTGCTTCAGGCATCAAAGCAGAAAGTGCTTACTACGAATCATTACACGAAACACCGTTGATCGCAAACACGATTGCACGTAAGAAGTTGTTTGAAATGAACCGTGTAATTTCTGATACTGCAGAATACGGTTGCTACCTGTTCGATCATGCAGCAAAACCAATGTTGACTGAGTTCATGAAGACCATCGATACAGATGTGATCGGTAAAAACTTCAACGATGGTAAAGATGGCGGCGTAGATAACAAAGAACTGATCGCTGTCAATGATATTCTTCGTTCACACCCGGTAGAAAAAGTAGGAGCTGTATTGCGTAAAGCAATGACGGATATGAAGAAGATCAGCACAGAAGCCTAACAGAACAGGATGGCCTTCTAATCGATATGGAACCGCACCTGATTAACTTTACCAGTCAACAACAAGTTGCAGCTGCTTGTGATTTTTCTGTGAAGAATAAGCAGTTTTCTACAACAGGTGTTAGTTGATTTATTTGGTAATTTTAAGCGATTGCTTGCTATTTCAGGGACTTAAATCCTGATTTAAATAATATTTTTTATAATCAAAACTTGCATGTAGAATGGCAGGCAACCAAGGTTTATACAACCCGACATTTGAACACGATGCTTGTGGTATCGGCTTCGTAGCGAGTATCAAAGGCTACAAATCTCATCAGCACATCAGTGATGCATTAACTGTTCTTGAACGAATGGAACACCGTGGTGCATGTGGTTGTGAAGATAATACCGGCGATGGTGCTGGGATTATGATCCAGGTGCCACATGAATTCTTCTTTGAAGAATGTTTGAAGCTGGGCGTACATCTTCCTTCGTTTGGAAAGTATGGTGTGGGTGTGTTATTCTTCCCGAAAGAAATCAAGCTTCGTGAAGAGTGCAGAGATATTTTCAATCGCACAGCTGAGAAGCTGGGCTTGGAAATTTTGACGTACAGAAAAGTGCCGGTAAATCCGGATGGCATTGGCCCGACTGCATTAAGTGTAGAACCGGAAATGGAGCATGTGTTTGTGGCTTGTCCCGACCACATCAGCAATCCCGATGAATTCGAACGCAAGTTGTTTGTATTACGCAATCATGCAACGCACTTAATTAACAGCACTGTAAAGAAAGATGCCATTGGTTTTTACATTGCATCGCTTTCATATAAAACGGTTGTGTACAAAGGACAATTAACCAGCGGACAGGTGCGTGGTTATTTTCCTGATCTCAACAACAAACGTGTGGTGAGTGCTTTTGGTTTGGTGCACAGTCGTTTTGCCACCAATACGTTTCCTTCCTGGAAACTGGCACAGCCGTTTCGTTTTATTGCACACAATGGAGAGATCAATACATTACAGGGAAACCTTAACTGGTTAAAATCAAGTGAGCATGGGTTTACTTCCCCGAACTTCAGCAAAGAAGAAATGGAGATGTTGTTGCCAATTGTAACCAATGGACAATCAGATTCTGCATGTCTTGATAATATGATTGAATTATTGGCAATGACGGGACGTAGTTTGCCGCATGTCATGATGATGCTGATTCCTGAAGCATGGGATGGCAATGAGGATATGGACCCGGTGAAGAAAGCTTTCTACGAATACCATGCATCCATTATGGAGCCGTGGGATGGTCCCGCTTCTATTTCATTTACCGATGGAAAAATTATTGGTGCTACGTTAGACAGGAATGGTCTTCGTCCATCACGTTACTGTATTACAACTGATGAACGTGTGGTAATGGCAAGTGAAAGTGGGGTGTTGTGGATCGATCCAAAAACAATTGTGAAACAAGGTCGTTTGCATCCGGGAAAAATGTTTGTGGTAGATATGGAGCAGGGCCGCATCATCAGTGATGATGAACTGAAAGCAACCATCTGCTCACAAAAACCGTATGCCGATTGGTTGAATCAAAATAAAATCCGCCTCGAAGAATTACCTGAGCCTCGTGTAGCGTTTACACATCTCAGTGATGAAAGTATTCATAAATATCAGAAAGCATTTGGCTATTCAACAGAAGATATTGATTCCATCATCAAGCCAATGGCCATCGATGGAAAAGAACCAATTGGTTCGATGGGTACTGATACACCGTTAGCTGTACTCAGCGATCAACCGCAGCATCTGTCATCTTATTTCAAGCAATTATTTGCACAGGTAACCAATCCTCCCATCGATCCTATCCGGGAACGTATGGTGATGAGTCTGGCTGCATTTGTTGGAAACAATGGCAATTTGCTGGTTGAAGATCCCATGCATTGTCATACTGTAGCATTGAAACATCCGGTATTGACAAGTACTGATCTTGAAAAGATCCGGAGTATTGATACAGGGATTTTCCAGGCAAAAACATTGCAAACCTATTTCCGTGCTGATGGAAAACCAGGTTCGCTGAAAGCAGGTCTTGATCGTTTGTGCCGTTATGCCGAAGATGCTGTGCATGATGGATTTGAAGTGTTGATCCTCTGCGACCGTGCTGTAGATAGTGATCATGCGGCCATTCCTTCCTTACTTGCAACAGCAGCAGTACATCATCACCTGATCCGGAAAGGATTGCGTGGACAGGTGGGTATTGTTGTAGAAGCAGGTGATGTTTGGGAAGTGCATCATTTCGCCTGTTTAATTGCGTTTGGTGCAACAGCCATCAATCCCTATTTAGCACTCGCTTCTATTCGTAACATGAAAGTGAATGGTTCGCTTGAAACTGATCTTGAGTGGGAAGTATTGCGTAAGAATTATGTGAAAGCAGTGTGTGATGGCTTGTTGAAAGTTTTCTCGAAGATGGGCATCTCTACCTTGCAATCATACCAAGGTGCGCAGATATTAGAAATACTTGGGTTGAACCAGGAAGTGGTAGATAAATATTTCACAGGTGCTACAAGTCGGATACAAGGTATCGGCTTGGAAGAAATTGCAAAAGAAGCATTGGTGAAACATTACTTTGCTTTCAGCAAAAAAGATATTCCGGTTGATCGTTTACCTGTTGGTGGTGTGTACCAATGGAAACGCAAAGGCGAATTCCATTTGTTTAACCCAACAACCATTCACCTGTTGCAGTATGCAACCAAGATGAATGACTATGCAACGTTCAAAAAATATTCGAAGCATGTGAACGATCAGAGCGAACGTGCTGCAACCTTGCGTAGTTTGTTTGATTTCAAACGCAATCGTCCTGCCATTACATTGGATGAAGTAGAACCTGCTGAAAGTATTTACAAACGTTTTGCAACAGGTGCCATGAGCTTCGGTTCCATTTCATGGGAAGCACATACTACATTGGCCATTGCCATGAATCGCCTCGGTGGAAAAAGCAATACCGGTGAAGGGGGTGAAGATGAACGTCGTTATGATGTATTGCCCAATGGCGACAGTATGCGTTCTGCCATTAAGCAGGTTGCCTCTGCACGTTTTGGTGTAACAAGTTTGTATCTCACCGAAGCAGATGAATTACAAATTAAAATGGCGCAGGGTGCCAAGCCCGGTGAAGGTGGACAATTACCCGGTCATAAAGTGGATGAGTGGATCGGTAAAACACGTCACTCAACGCCTGGTGTTGGTTTAATTTCTCCGCCACCACATCATGATATTTATTCGATTGAAGATTTGGCACAGCTCATTTTCGATTTAAAAAATGCAAACCGTGCTGCACGTATCAATGTAAAGCTGGTAAGTAAAGCAGGTGTTGGAACGATTGCTGCCGGTGTTACCAAGGCAAAAGCAGATGTGGTGTTGATCAGCGGACATGATGGTGGCACAGGTGCATCGCCGGTATCATCGATCAAACATGCGGGTCTTCCATGGGAACTTGGTTTGGCAGAAGCACATCAAACATTGGTGAAAAATAAATTACGCAGTCGTGTGGTGGTGCAGGCCGATGGACAAATGAAAACCGGTCGTGACATTGCCATCGCTGCCTTGCTTGGTGCAGAAGAGTGGGGCGTTGCAACAGCAGCCCTCGTTGTTGAAGGTTGTATCATGATGCGCAAGTGTCATCTCAATACATGTCCTGTTGGTGTGGCAACACAGGATCCTGAATTACGTAAACGTTTTACCGGTAATGCAGATCATGTGGTGAACTTCTTCCGCTTTATGGTGCAGGAGTTACGGGAGATCATGGCAGAGCTTGGTTTCCGCACGGTGAATGAAATGGTAGGACAAGTTGATTGTTTGCAAATGCGTGAAAATATCAATCACTGGAAATTCAGCAAACTTGATCTTTCGCCCATTCTGTACAAAGAGCCTGCTGCTGCATTTACAGGTTTGTATTGTACCGAAGAGCAGGATCATGGTATGGCAAACGTACTCGATTGGAAATTACTGGCTGCTGCGAAACCTGCCTTGGAATCAAACGAAAAAGTAACGGCTTCATTCGACATAAAAAATACCGACCGTACAACAGGTACCATTTTATCGAATGAGATCACAAAGAAATATCGTGCAGAAGGGTTGCCGGCAGATACCATTCATTTTAAATTCACAGGTACAGCCGGGCAAAGCTTTGGTGCATTCAACACCAAAGGTGTAACACTTGAGCTGGAAGGTGATGCAAATGATTATTTCGGAAAAGGATTGAGTGGTGCACGATTGATTGTGTATCCCCACAAAACGGCTACTTATACTCCGGAAGAAAATATCATCATTGGTAATGTTGCGTTTTACGGTGCTACCGATGGGGAAGCATTTATTCGGGGAAAAGCAGGTGAACGTTTTGCAGTACGTAACTCCGGCGCACGGGTTGTTGTGGAAAGTGTGGGCGATCATGGTTGTGAATACATGACCGGCGGACGTGTTGTAATTCTTGGCGATACCGGCCGCAACTTTGCTGCAGGTATGAGCGGTGGTATTGCATATGTGTATGATGTGAAAGGAAAATTTGCCGGTAACTGCAACAAAGAAATGGTTGATCTTGATCCGGTAGGCGAAGAGGATATTACTGAGTTAAAGCAAATGATCAGCAGGCATTACGAATACACAGGCAGCACAGTTGCGAAATTTGTACTGGATGATTTTGAAAATCAACTCCAGCATTTTGTGAAAGTGTTCCCAAGCGATTATAAGAAAGTAGTATTGAAAAATAAGCAAACGATCAGTGTAGGCAAATAATTCAAACAGTGGTTGGTGGGGACACCGGCCACTGCAGACCGCCGCCGTTGGTGTGCTCACCAACAGTTTGCACCGAAT
>CAYMSG010000073.1:0-11616 GCA_964392955.1 uncultured Chitinophagaceae bacterium
CCTTGAACATCGTTAATAATGCGCCCGACGGGAGTAAAATTTCCGGTTGGAAGTCGTTCGATAACAACAACCGGAATCGTTACTGGTTAACGGAAAATCTGATGAATAACCGGTATGCCGTTATTCATGATGTATATTATAATTATTACCGCAAGGGGTTTGATTTAATGTATGAAAATGAAACTGCAGCAAGAACAGAAGTCATTAACTCTCTTGTGTATCTTGATAATTTGAATAGAGAAACACCTAATCTGATGGTAGTTCAATTCTTTATGCTGGGCAAGGCAGATGAGATCATTAATATGTTCAGAAAGGCAGCGCCGCCGGAAAAAACAAAGGTGCTTGAAATTGTCAGCAGACTTGATATTACAAACTCCAACAAATACAAACAGGAACTGAAATGAGAAAATGTATAGTGATGGGGTATGCACTATTGCTGCTCTCGGCCTGTTCAGATAATCGTAAGATACCTTCCAGTATTATGCAGCCTGAGAAATTTCAAGCCATACTCACTGATGTATTGCTGGCCGATGCATTGAGTCTTGAGCGTTCGTTTAAGGATACAGCCATTAAAATCACAGATGAAAATGCAAAATATTTTCTGAAAGTGTTTCAATTGCACAACGTAAGTAAAAATGAATTCATGAAGAGTTATAATTTTTATCTGCAACGTCCCGACTTGCTCAAGACAATTACAGACTCTATATCTTCAACTCTTGATAAACGGAATCTTCAACTTTCAATCGATACTTCCAAACCAAAACCCAATGGTAATAACCTCAAGAAGACTGGAACAGGAAATGGGAATCAATAGTGAAATTGCTCACTATTTTGCCAATGTACGGAAGGTGCCAGAAAACAATGCATACTGGAGAAATAAGCGGGTGTATATTTCTTTTGGATTGGGTTTTCAAGCCATCCCTTTTATGTTTGATCTTGTTCATAAATGCGGCGTAGCAACAGATTTATTGTTGCGAGATGAGCATATTACATTAATGGAAACAGGGTTTGATAAAGTTGGGCGTTGGGAAAACAACGAGATATCCTTTGAAGAATTTCTTTCGCAATGTAAACTGTTACTACAAGGAAGAATAAAACAGGTTCACTTAGCTACAGATCTGTTTGCAGTAATGACAAATAACGAAACAACATATTTTCAGTTTGAAACCAAGCATAAAGCGTTGGCCAGATCGGATAGTTTTTTATTTACGCTCACAGATCTTGAGTTATCTGATGAATGGGTAACTGACTTCTTGCCGTTATGGTATTCGCTGGTTAGGCCTATTTTATTATTGGATGATTTTAAAGACCTGGAAGAAGACCGAAAAAACAACGATGAGAATATGATTCTTGAATTAGGGGATAATGCAAAGGCCGTAATGCAGGCATACGAATTTGGAATGCAGGATTTGGCCCGGTTGGCAAAAGTAAATCCAAAGCTGGCGAATTATATTGAAGATTTTTTCAAAAAGTCTCTCACTTTGGAACATATCCACAAAATGCTTGTGTAACCTTAATCAATCAGAGAGTTTTTCATTGCAAAGAAAACCAATCCCACAGAGTTTTTCACGCCGAAGCGCTCCATTAATCTGTCTTTGATAGCCTCAACAGTACGTGGGCTGATTTCCATTTCCTTTGCAATTTCCTGGGCTGTATATTCCATGCACAGCAGACGAATCACCTGTTTTTCTTTATCGGAAATCTGAATTTCACTATTAAGTGTGGGAATCGATTTCACTTTATTGTGCGACTTTTTCAGCAAAATTCTGTTCACAAAATTATTGAGATAGTATCCTTTTGTGTACACTTCAAGAATTGCTTTTTTGATCTCAGAGGGGTCAGAACTTTTTAGTAAATATCCATTGGCACCATTTTCCATTAAATGGGTTACAAAACGCTCATCTTCATACATGGTCAATACCAACACATGAATGTTTGGAAACATTTTATTAACCGCCTTAGTAGTTTCAATACCATCTTTGCCAGGCATGCGGAGATCCATCAGAATCACGTCGGGCTCAGCTTCGGCTAAACCAGCTAATAATTCTTCACCGTTTTCGGCTTCCAAAACAAATTTGATATTCGTGTACGACCTTAACGAAAGGATTACACCCTTTCTGAATATTTGATGGTCATCTGCTATTGCAACTTTAATCTGGTTCATAAGATCAAGGACTGTAAAGTTAGTGTTTTCAATTTATTATAACATGGCCTCCACCGGAATCTCAATAGTAACTTTATAATATGTATTGGAAGGATCTTTTTCAAACAGAATTTTTGAGTTTAAAATTTTTACACGGCTGTAAATATTCTTTAAACCCATACCCTGGGGTGTATCCCTCAGTTTTTCATATTCCGTTTGTGTCAACCCCTCTCCATCGTGATGCATACGGATATAAATATACTGATCAGTTTTGTTTTGTGTTAAATGAATAAAGCTGGAACGGCTATGCTTAATTGTATTATTCACCAATTCCTGGAGTACACGGAAGATCGACAACTCATATTCCAGTTTTAACCGGCGTTTATAATCGTGAAAGCGGGCACTTGCACTGATAGAACCACTACCATTGATTTTTTGAAACATATCGTTAACGGCACTTTCCAAACCAAAGTTTTTTAGCGTCGGCGGAATCAGGCTGTGCGACATATTCCTGATCAACTGAATGGTGTCATCAATGATCTGTTTGGCGTTATAAATACTTTGAAGCTGTGTACCCTGATCCTGGTGAATCAGGTTTTCGTTGAGGTATAAACGTACGGTGGCAAGCAATGGCCCGGCATCATCATGCAGATCAGCGGCAATCCGTTGGCGTTCTTCCTCCTGGCTTTGAATAGATGCCTGTAACATCATTTGCTGCTGTTCTTCCTGCATTTTTTTCATGCGTAACTGGAAGTAGATCACTTTCCGTTGATGAAATACGATAAAAACGATGAGCCCAATTGCCAACAGCAGCATGCCGAATGTACCGAAGTACACAACATAGGTTACGTTTGGGGAATTTGTGGCTTGTAAAAAAAACATGGGTTTTGGCAGTGGGTTTGGTTTGGGTTTCTGTTAGGTTAGTGACAGCTGATTTTCTGAAAGATGTTGTTTAGTAGGTTTTATCGTAAAGGCAATTGAAAATAGAATATTCCTTAATATGAAAATTACAGCGTGAATAATGATGTATTGATTTTCAAATACCTCTGATTGCTTCACAATAGTATTGTACCAGAATATAAAGAATGTACCAGCAGAAAAAACCAGCAACCCAACTATTGACCAAAAAGAACTCTGTGTATAGATGAAAACAGTTTTTGGGAACCTAATTTGCTCAAAAAAATATAGAAGACAGAAGAGTAAAATGAAAAGAGTATTGATCGTCGTTATTATTGAATTAATTGTAACTGTGGTTTCAATTATGAAGGGGATAAACTGAAGCAATAAATATGTAATCGTACATGATAGTACAATCCTTTTATTTACGGAACTATGAAGAACACTTTGAAAGAAAAAGAAGATGAACAATAAGTAAGTGATTGGATTAAACGCTAAAATCCCGTCAGCTATTTCAGACCTATTTGCTTTAATCGAAAAAACAACAGCTGATTGTTGGAGAATAGTAAAAACTATAAACCAAAAAAATACCCAGTTTTCTCTATTCTGCGATTTTAATCGCAACAAAAAGAGGAAACCGGGTAAAAATAAGGATAGTCTTGCTATAGTTTCTAATAACTCCAAAAACGAAATTTAGAGTCAAATATAAAGAACTTTAGAGACTTATTTAATTTGCTTGGAATTACCAACCTGCAGTTTTGAAAGACTGATCGCTCACCAAACCTTCTTCGGTTTCGAGTTCTCCAGTAACTTTTACTACGTTGTAATTCAAAATTGGATTCATGTTGCTGTCAACGCCAACCAAAATAGCCTGACGGATACCTTCTTCGTTGTAGCCAGGAACAATTGTAACACCAACACAACCAGGTTGTGCAAGAATTTTCTCAATCATTTCACGGCCCATGGTGTTACCGTAAGCTTGCTCAGGATGCTTGTCGAAAAAGCGTTTTGCCATTTCTTCACCGGCTTCAAAGCCAATGTGCTTGCCAATTTTTTCTACCTGTGGTTTTTGAAGTAATTCTTTTTGCATAGTTGTAGGTTTAGAAGTGAGTTTAAGACTCTAAATTTTCAAAAAATGAATCCCTATGCAAGAGGGGGATATGTGAATAACTGGTCGAATAAATTACAAATCATTTAAAATCAATTTACTATAATTGTGTGGTAAACAAATAGGTAAAAAGACTATAGCAATAATACGAATAATTTTGCGTAAAATTACTAAGTTTAAACGAGGGTTTTAACGATGCTTATGGACGGGAAAGTCGCAAGTAAGAATGCGTTGTGAAAAAAATGTGCATAAGTGAAAACACTTAGAAAATGCACGATATGGATTCTAAAAACGGGACATGGGTGTTTTATTTCATGATCAGTTGTGAAACAGAATGGCTGTAATAAATCAGTAAACAGGCCAAATTCCCACGGTATTCTTTGGTTTCAAGGGATATAATGCGAATGTACGGCTGTTAAAGTAAGATTACAAGAGCAGAACTGCCCATTTTAATCACACGGATAATATTATTTGCGATGAAGGTTTTCTGGTTGTTTTGTCGTAATTCAGGCTATTCATCTTAGTTTCATCCCTATTTACAGGGACGTATTCTTTGAAGTATCAAAACTCTGAAGTAATTTGCATAAACCTCAAAAACCACAATATCCCATGTCTGTAGACTCTAACATTAAGTTCGCCATTGCTGACGATCACAAAATTTTTCGTGACGGTATTAAAATGGCTCTCGGCGGTCGCCCCCATCTCAAATTAATATGGGAAGCTGAAGACGGCAAAGACATGATGCACAAGCTTACCATTAAAAAGCCCGATATTCTTCTGATGGATATCCGCATGCCGGAGCTCGACGGCATCAACGCACTTCAGCTCATTCGTAAAGAGTATGAGGAAGTAAAAATAGTGGTGCTGAGTATGTACGACGATCAGCAAATGGTAAGCAAAATGATGGAAATGGGGGCTAATGCTTATCTCACCAAAACAACAGACCCCAACGAAATTTACGATGCGATCCTCACTTGTATGAATGAGGATTTTTACTTTAATGAACTCGTAAACCAGGCCGTTCTTCTAAAGCTGAATTATAAAAAAACGGTCAAGCAATTCTATCCCAATTCAACTAAATTCTCAGAAAAAGAAATACAGATATTGAAACTTTTGGCTGAAGACAAAACAACCGAAGAAATATCCAAGATTGTATTTCTAAGCCCCCGAACCATCGAAACTATTCGTCAGAATATGAAAAACAGGGTAGGTGCAAAAACCATTGCAGGCCTTATTGTCTACGGAATGCGAAACCGGCTGATTGAGTAAAACCGTAAAAACCACAAGTGTAAAGTCAGGTACTACTACCTGCAAAATGTTCAGAAAATTTAACAACTTGCACTTAAATAAATGAAAGTCCGTCCTTAACATTATACATCCTATGTACACAATGAAAACCGTAAAATCAGGCGAATTGACAACTGACTTAATTAAAGTAGCTATTACCGACGACCACGTTTTGTACCGTGCGGGTGTGAAAACTGCGTTGGGAATGAAGAAAGATATACAGGTAATTTTTGAAGCCGACAATGGCATGCACCTGTTGAATATGCTCAAATCCATTCAGCCCGATGTGATTTTGCTCGATGTGCAGATGCCAATTATGGACGGCATTGCCACTCTCCCCGAAGTAAAAAAGCTTTATCCGGATATTAAGATCATTATGCTTACCATGCATGATGAACACACTATGATCACACGTTTAATGGAGCTTGGGGCAAATTCTTACTTAACTAAGAATTCAGACAGCGAGGTGATCTATGAAGCGATTAAAACTTGTCATGAGCAGGAGTATTTCTTCAACACACTTACCAATAAAGCATTGATCGATGGTTTAAAAATGAAACGTCAGGGTGATGCAATGATGGGACATGATGTGAAGTTGAACGATAAGGAAATAAACATACTCCGTTTGATGTGTGAAGAAAAGAGCACCAAGGAAATTGCTGATATCGTTGATCTGAGTCCACGTACGGTTGAAGCTATTCGTGATAAACTCAAATCGAAAATCGGTGCAAGATCTACAGCCGGATTAATTCTTTATGCTGTAAAAAATAATATAATAGAGGGTTAAATTATTTTCAACCAAAACCAACTGTACAGGCGATACTGCAAAGTATCGCCTCTTTTTTTGTTCTACTTTCGCCGTGTATGTCACTTTATTATAGTCTTGACAGGAAAATTTTTACTGCGGATGAATTGCGGATTCATCCCGACAACCGTTCTTTTCGTTATGGCGAAGGATTGTTTGAAACAATTCGTTTGCATAAGGAACAGATGCCATTATGGGAGTTGCATTGGAAGCGACTGCATGCATCGTTACCCAACTTATACTTTGAATTACCTCCGCATTTTAACGAAGCGGCATTGAAAGAAGAGGTTTTTCGTGTGGCAAAGCGAAATCATTGCCTGGATGCTGCCAGAGTACGGATTACGTTTTTTAAAGGTGAAGGTGGCATTTGGGAAAGGCCGAGTTCTCCGTTTCATTGCTTAGTGCAATGCTGGCCACTGGAGAAAAAGGAATTCAGCATAAATGAAAATGGATTGGATATTAGCTTGTTTGAAGCCGGAAGAAAATCATGCGACAGCTTTTCCAATCTGAAAACCAATAATTACCTGTTGTATGCATTGGCAGCACAATACGCAAAAACTGAAAAATTAAATGAATGTCTGGTGCTCAACCAGCATGGCCGTGTATGCGATGCAACGATTGCCAATGTGTTTTTTAGTAAAGATGGGATCATTCATACTCCGGGTTTGGAAGAAGGATGCATCAATGGGGTGATGCGTCTTTACCTGCTTGAGCAACTTCGGAATACAGGGTTCCAGGTAAAAGAAGGTGCTTATTTGCCCGATGAAATTGCGGATGCCGATGAAATTTTTCTCAGCAATGCAATGTATGGGCTTCGATGGGTAAAACAATGGGCCGATAAATCCTACCGTTTTCAACAATCCTCCGCTATTTTTCATCGATTTATTTCTCCTTTATTTCAGTAAACATTCTGCGGACGCATTCGTTATACAAACATGGCAAAACAGAAAGTAAATATCTGCTGGTTCAGAAGGGATCTTCGCTTACACGATAACGCTGCATTGTATCATGCATTAAAAGACGGCCTGCCAGTGGTGCCTGTATTTATTTTTGATAAAGCGATCCTTGATCAACTGGAAGATAAAAAAGACCGACGTGTTGAATTTATCCATCATGTCATTACTGATATGCAAAAACAACTGCAACGTAAGGGCAGTAGTATGGAAGTGTACTATGGTTTTCCGGCCGATGTGTTTGCAAAGCTGGTTGAAAAATATTCAATCAATAAAGTATTCACCAATCATGATTATGAGCCATATGCACAAACAAGAGATGCAGCCATTCAACGGCAACTGAATGATGCAGGTGTTTCGTACCATACGTATAAAGACCAGGTGATCTTTGAAAAAGATGAAGTACTTAAAGATGATGGCAAGCCTTACACAGTCTTTACACCTTACAGCCGTAAATGGAAAGCCAAACTCAATGATTTTTATTTGAAGAGTTATCCGGTAGAGGAGTATGCAACGAACTTTTTCAAACAGGCACCGGCAGCTATTCCTTCATTAAAAGAAATGGGTTTTGAAGCAGCTGGGTTGCCATTCCCTTCTGCAGAAACAAGAAAGGAAATCATCAAAAAATACAAAGAACAACGGGATTTTCCTGCGATTGATGGAACAAGCAGGCTGAGTGTGCATTTACGTTTTGGAACCATCAGCATTCGTGACCTGGCAAGAGAAGCGCAAGGATTAAGCGAAGGATTTTTGAATGAATTGATCTGGCGTGATTTCTATCATATGATCCTTTGGCATTTTCCACAGGTAGGAGAGGGCAAAGCATTCAAGAAAGAATATGATTTTATTGAATGGCGACATAGTGAAAACGATTTTCAAAAATGGTGCGATGGACAAACAGGCTACCCAATTGTTGATGCGGGCATGCGTGAACTCAACGCTACCGGTTTTATGCACAATCGTGTACGCATGATCGTTGCATCGTTTCTCACCAAACATTTATTATTAGATTGGCGATGGGGTGAAGCTTATTTCGCAAAAAAATTATTGGACTTTGATCTTGCTGCCAACAATGGCGGCTGGCAATGGGCGGCCGGAAGTGGTTGCGATGCTGCTCCTTATTTTCGCATTTTCAATCCCTATTTGCAAACGCAAAAGTTTGATCCCAAACTGGAATACATACGCAAGTGGGTGCCGGAGTTTGAAGGGTTTGATTATGTAAAACCAATTGTACAGCATGAGCTTGCACGTAAACGTTGTCTCGAAGTGTATAGCAAAGCATTGAAGAAATAGATCAGGAATGTTGTGTGGCAGTTTGCAGCATTTGTTCAACTGCCTGCATGCCATCATCTCCCAGATCAAGTGAGTAGTTGTTTACATACAGATCAATGTGTTGGCGCATTACCTCTTCACTCATTTCCTGTGAATGTTGTTTTACATAATCTGTTATCAACGGATAATTGCTGAAAGCATATTCCAGGCTTTTTCGGATTAATCGATCAACTTTATGCTGCAGCTCAACATCAATCCGTTGATGAGCTACAATGCCACCTAACGGGATAGGATAGCCGGTTGTTGTTTCCCAGTATTCACCAAGATCCATCAGCTTATGCAATCCTTTCTGCTGATAAGTGAAACGGTTTTCATGAATGATCACACCCATATCAACCTTGCCACTCAATACGGCTTCTTCAATTTCATGGAAGACAAGGAACTGTTTTTGTTTTGCGTTCGGGAAAGCCTGCGAAAATAAAAAATGAGCGGTGGTATTTGTACCGGGAATGGCAATGGTTGAATCATTCACCAATTGCTGAAGCTCTTCAATTGTCGCATTTCGCACTTCGTATTTCGTAATTAAAAGAGGTCCTACACCTTTACCCAAAGCACCGCCGCTCTTTAGTAAGTTGTATTGATGTCGAATAAGCGGATATACACCATAACTGATTTTTGAAAAATCAAGTTTGCCTTGCTTTGCCCATTCGTTCAATGTTTGCACATCTTCAAGTTGCACATCAAACAATAATCCTTCCGTATCAATTTTACCATTCACCAATGCATCAAAGATGAACGTGTCATTCGGGCAAGGAGAAAAGCCAAGTGTATAAGTTGCCATGAATTACTTTTTATAAACCTTCAACCAATCGTATCAGTTCTTTATTCAGGTTCTGCACTGCTTCTTTCAATTTCCATTTCTGTTTGTTGCGTTCGCCCACATAATTTGAAATACTTCTGATCTGTACAAACGGAATATTTTCTTTCATACAAACCAGGTGCAATGCAGCGCCTTCCATATTCTCGATCTTCGCTTTGTATTTTGTTTGGTAGAGGGTGGCTGTTTTTTTGGAAGATGTAATTTGATTGACTGTAACACTTCCCACCAGTGGCAATTTTGTACGTTCCATCAACACCGTAAAGGGGTTCACCAGTTTTTTCTGCTTGAACGGAAATTCATTTGAAGCCAGCAGTTTCAAATCAAACACGTCTTTATAGCCATCTTTTTCCTGCACACCTAAATCGGCCAATGATTCCTGTTTTACCGCAACCACATCACCCAAATTCAAGGACCGGTCAAATGCTCCTGCAATACCGGCCATGATAATGATATCAGGCTTTTTTACCTGCAAATGCTTCATCAGTGCATAAGTGGTATTGATGGAACCGACGCCTGTAACCAGGAAATCGAGCTGTAAATCAATATAATCCAGCTTGTTACTGGTGCGGCAATGTTGAATAAAGGGTTTGATTTCCAATACGGTGGCTGAAACAACTAAACAATTCATGCAGCAAATTTCGGGAAGAATAAAACAAATCGGGGAATAACATCAAAATGCGGCAATCTTATTACCTTTGCGGCCCAACAATTTGAAGGGGTTCGGCCAATGGTTTACTTAACAAGATTAGAACATTTTAATGCGGCGCATAAGCTCTACAATCCCAATTGGAGCCTGGAGAAGAATGAAGCCATGTTTGGCAAATGTGCCAACGAAAACTGGCATGGGCATAATTATGATCTGTTTGTTACCATTAAAGGACAAGTGAATGAAGACACCGGTTTTTTATTTGATGTAAAGAAATTGAGTGAATTGATCAAAATTCACGTGCTGGAAAAACTTGATCACAAGAACCTGAATATGGATGTAGATTTTATGCAGGGGAAAATGTGTTCTACCGAAAACCTGGCAAAAGCTATCTGGCAGCAATTACAACCCCATTTACCTGCCGAGGTATTGCTTCACTGTATTAAGCTCTACGAAACGCCCCGCATTTACGTTGAATATTTTGGGGAATAAACCTTTTGCGACGTAACTTGTTATAGTTCTTCAATTGCCCTGCAAGGTGCTTTTCTGAAAGTTCATGGCAGGTAAAATGTAATCAGGTTTTCTGTCATGCAAAAAAAAGTATCCGTCTTTCGTCACGAACATTTTAACGCTGCCCATCGTTTATATAACCCGGAATGGACCAATGAGCGGAATGATGCAGTGTTTGGCAAATGCAACAATCCATCTTTTCATGGTCATAATTATGAGCTGGTGGTAAAGATTACCGGTGTGCCAGATAAAGACACCGGTTACGTGATGGATTTAAAAATACTGAGTGATTTGATTAAAGCTGAAGTAATCGAACGGTTTGACCACAAAAATCTGAATCTTGATACCATAGAGTTCAAACAGTTGAATCCAACGGCTGAAAACATTGCCATTGTAATTTATGATCTGTTACGTCCACACATTGCGTTGGATAAAGACTTGCAGATACGTTTGTACGAAACACCAAGAAATTTTGTAGAGTATCCGGCATAATTAATAATATAACAATTGAAATTCAGGTGCGGTACAGAGCGCTGAATTTTCAAATTTTCAAACCAGCCTGCTGTCTGGCAGGTTTTCAAATTGAATCATGGCTTATAAAAAAACAGAACAATACGAAGAGAAGATCACATCAGGGTTGGTAAGCAATTATAGATCTGCACTTGAATTGTTAGGTGAAGATCCTGAACGTGAAGGTCTTTTAAAAACACCAGAGCGTGTGGCAAAAGCAATGCAGTATATGACACAGGGCTACCAGATGGATGCCAAAGCCATTCTGGAAAGTGCCAAGTTTCATGAAGATGTAAGTGAAATGGTGATTGTAAAGGATATTGAGTTGTACAGTATGTGCGAACATCATATGTTGCCATTTTTTGGTAAAGCACATATTGCATACATTCCCAACGGATGGATTACGGGGCTTAGTAAGCTGGCAAGAGTGGTGGATGTGTATAGCCGCAGGCTGCAGGTACAGGAGCGGTTAACAACACAGATACTGGAGGCGATCAAAGATTCTTTAAACCCAATGGGGGTGGCTGTGGTAGTGGAAGCGCAGCATTTGTGTATGATGATGCGTGGCGTACAAAAGCAAAATTCAGTTACTACCACGTCTGCTT
>CAYMSG010000074.1:0-11508 GCA_964392955.1 uncultured Chitinophagaceae bacterium
CATTGTTCCAGGAAGTTGTCCAGCTGAAATCCTTTTTCTGGATAGCCCTGAATTCAACAAGGGTTTCCAGACCGCTGTTCTTTAATGAAGCCTCATTTTGTTTGGAAGTAGCATAGCCCGATGCAGTGGAAAGATTTACATCAATGATCTGATCAGTGGTTACTTTATCAAATGCAGCTACGTCTACCAGCAACCGGTTTTTAAACAAACGTAATTCAAGACCGATCTCTTTTTCAGTAACTGTAAATGGCTGTAACAAAGGATTGGGTGCGCTGTTACCATTAATGCTTGCCAATGTTTGTCCGTTGAACAAATTAGCACCAAGACCGTAGGTTAATAATCCATCGTACGGATTTACCAATGCAACACTACCTACCTGCGCCCATGAAGCTCTTAATTTTCCAAATGAGAGCCAGTTTAAATTCTCAATGAGTTCAGAGAAAACAAAACTACCTGAAACAGAAGAGTAGAACTTACTGTTGTTCTCAGGATTCAGGATCGAGAACCAATCTGTTCGCCCTGTTGCATTCAGAAATAAAAATCCGTTGTATCCTAACTCAAGCGATCCATAAAGTGAGTTAACACGTTGCTGGCTGTAGTTATAACCATCACCTGCACCTTTTACTGTACCATTTCTGTAAGAGTAAAGATCAGGCACTGTAAAATTGGTTGCGGTTTGCACAATGTTTTTCCATTCCGAACGCAATGTGTTTCCACCAAAGCTTGCATCTACTGAAAGTTTTCCGATTTGATTACTTGTACCAATTAAAAAGTCGGCATTAATATCGGTGGTGGTAGTTTTATTGAGATTATAACCACCTCTGTACGTAACCGTGGGCGTAGTTGTTGCAATTCTTGTGTTGGCACCGTTTCCATTCAAAGTAAACCATTCAGCAAAGTTATCGCCACGATCATAATTGAATCGACCTTGTGCATACAGCCAACTGGTAATGTCATAACGTAAAGTAGCAGTTCCTAAAAAACGGTTTCTGTCTTCCTTATATTTCTGACCATTTTGTAATGCAAAATAGGGGTTGTTGATTGTTCCCTGGAAACCGTTGGTTCTCCACTCAGCACCTGTTGCAGGATCTTTGGCGCTGTTGCGATAAGCTTCAAGCGGAACAGAAATCGGCATACGGGTAAAGAAGTTGACAGCACCATCACCCTGTGTACCAATTTGCGGCGGGTTAATATAATCTTCATCTGCATAGTTCACATTCACCAGCAATTTGAGTTTTTGTGCAATGGTTTGGTTGATGCCCACATTGAAGATTCTTCGCTTATATTCATTGCTGGGCACAATACCTTTTGCACTGGTAGTTGAAATAGAGGTTCTGAAACTTCCGTTTGCACCACCACCCGACATACCCAATGTGTTGGTTAAGTTTGTTCCTGTTTGGAGAAAATCAAACAGCTGATGCGGATAAGCAGAATAAGGACGCATCTGCCCATCGAAATTGATGGTTGGCTGTCCGTCTAATTTTGCTCCCCATCCCCACTGTCCGTTTCCTTGTACCTGTGCAGCCGTTGTAAATTTATTACCACCCTGGCCTTGACCATATTCAGTTTGCACAATTTCATCCATGAAGTTCAATGCCTGTGATGTTGTGTAACTGGAAGTAAAATCTACACCAATACCTGAATTTTTTGAACCCGATTTGGTGGTGATGATGATGGCACCGGCAGCAGCTCTTGAACCATACAAGGCAGCGGCAGCAGCACCTTTCAACACCGTCATGCTTTCAATATCATCGGGGTTGATGTTTGCGAGGTTATCACCACGGTCACGTTGTTGACCGGCACCTTCGGCATTACGCACACCCTGATCCATCGGAAGACCGTTGATTACTAAAAGCGGCGAGTTGGTTGCACCTGCAAAACCAACCTGTCCACGTAAACGAATCTGGTTACTTGCACCTGCACCGGCAGCAGGTGGTGTAATATTTAAACCGGCCACTTTACCCACCAGTGATTCTCCAATATTGATCGTACGTTGTTTAACGAGTTCATCCGCATTTACTGATGATGTAGCATAGCCCAGTTTCTTTGTTTCACGCTTAATACCCAGCGCTGTTACAACTACTTCCTGCAGGTTTTCTGTGCCACGTGCAAGTGTAATGGAAATTGTTGTTCGGTCGTTAACGGGCACTTCGAGGTTTGCAAACCCTACAGAAGTTATGACCAATACATCTTTCCCGGAAGCAGTAATACTGAAATTTCCGGAAGCATTTGTGCTGGTTGCCCTATTTGTACCTTTTACAGTAACAGTGGCTCCGTTAACAGGATTGTTTTCCTCGTCCAGTACAGTACCTGTAACTGTTTGTGCATTCGCTGCTGTAAGAATAGTTAAGAGGAAAAATGAAAACAGAAGCCGGATCAAACCCGTTTTGGTTGCGGGTTGAAAATTTACCTTCATAATGCAATCGTTTTGGTTGAGTGATAAATGGCTGAGGACACTGATTATACAGCTGCCCGGTTTTATAATCGTATGCTAAAGTATTTATGCTGCCTGCTAAAAACTTCCATTAAAAAACTTCGTTGAATTTTATAAATACAGATGAGATAAATTTATTTTCTTTATAACTCACTGTTGTTAACGAAACGATTGCAACGAACAACTGCCGCCGGTTTGTTCATAATTACATATGAATCAATTTGTACTTTGCCATACTACTGCTTCGGAACTACGGTTGTTTCCACATATTATAGAAATAGGTGTAATCAAGAACAGCGCTATCCGCCTCAATGGCTTTCCCAGTACAATTGACCGTTGTTTAAAACTGTACTACATACAGGAGGGTAAATTTGAATGGTGCATTAATGAACGGCTGCACACCCTGTATCCCGGTGATGTTGCATTGGTATTACCCGGCGATGAATTTGGTAACGCCAACAAAGTGCTGGAGATCGGTTCGTTTGCATGGATCCATATACAAGTCAATAAAAACGAGAAAGATGAATTGGTAACAGGTGCATGGAGCAGTTTATCGGAAGCCGAAGGTCATGCCATCAGCAAAGTGCTGCAAACCGATCACTCCCCTATTCTTCAAAAATTTACTGAAGCAGGTAACATTCTCAAATCGATCCAGACGGAGTTGTTTACACAGGAGATCGGATGCCAGGCAAGAGTGAATCATTTGATCGATGAAATTTTTATACAGGTAAGCCGGCAGTTTACAAGAATGTCGAATCCCGGTCGTGATTTCCCCAAAACATTTATGAAGCTGGAGCAGGAGCTGCGGAATAATTTATCGCACCAATGGACGGTAGAAGAAATGGCGTCCCTGGTTGGATTGGGCACAACGCTCTTCAACGAAAAAGTAAAAAGCTATTCCGGCTTTTCACCATTGAACTACCTCATCAATATCCGCATTTCAGAAGCCATCAAGCTGCTGAAAGTGCCCGACATCAGCTTAACAGACATTGCATTAGACACGGGCTTTTATTCATCGCAACATTTTTCAACAACGTTTAAAAAACTAACCGGTTATACGCCCAGCGAATTCAGGAAAAATCATTTGGGAACAAACTAATTTCTAACACATGGAATGTATTATCACCGTAGAACTCGGCACCAATGCAGTAAGGGTTTATGCATTTGATCTTAACGGCAACATCATTGGTTCACTCAAGGGGTACTGCCCTACCTTTCACAGCGAACCTGATTACAGCGAACAGGATGCTGATCAGATCTTCATTACGATGTTGTATGTACTAAAGAATTTATTGAACGAAGTGCTGCATCCAAAAAAGTACAAAGTGCTGTGCATTTGTTTCAGTTCATCCATGCACAGCGTGCTGGCTGTAGATAAACGTGGCAACCCTATGGGCAATGCCATTACCTGGGCCGATAACAGGGCCAATAAAGAAGCAGCCGAACTCAAATATTCTGTACTGGGGAAAAAGATATACAATGCAACGGGTACACCGCTGCATCCGATGTCGCCACTTACAAAAATTGCGTGGATCAAAAACAATGAAAAAGAAAAGTTTAAACAGGTAAGTAAATTCTTATCACTAAAGACATACATTCTGCAACAGCTTACCGGAGAATATATGATCGATTACAGTATCGCATCTGCCACCGGCTTATTGAATATTCATAAAATCAAATGGGAAACAGAGTCGCTGAAGTTTGCAGGTATTACTGCTGCGATGTTGCCTGAGTTAGTGCCCATCGATACAAAAGTGGGCAAGCTGAATAAAGCCTACCAGACATCGTTAGGCTTATCGGCCGATACAAAAATTTTGGTTGGCTCAAGCGATGGTTGTATGGCCGTACTTGGTGATGGTGTTACCGGCGAGGGTACCGGCATTATTACTGTTGAAGATAGTGGTGCGGTACGTGTTGTAAGTGATAAAGTAATGCAGGATGAAAACCAACGCTTCTTCAATTACCTGTTGACAGAAAACAAATATGTATCCGGCGGACCAACCAATAACGGTGGTGTTATTTTCGAATGGTTTACCCGACAGTTTGGTGATTTTAAAAACCCGTTCGACATTGAACATACTATGCTGGAACTGATCAACGATGCCTCCAAAATGCCGGCCGGTTCAGATGGTTTATTATTTCTTCCTTATTTGTTGGGCGAACGTGCCCCCATCTGGAATGCAAATGCAAGAGGTGTGTATTTCGGAATGAATATCAAACATGAAAAAGCACATTTTGTGAGAGCAACCATTGAGGGGATTTTATACGAACTCTACAGCATTGGAAAAACACTGGAAGAACACCGAACCATCAACAGCCTTACCATCAACGGAAGCTTTGGCACCTTGCCATTTTTTACACAAATGGTTGCTGATATTTTTAACAAGCCGGTTCGTTTACGACAGAACTATCACAGTGTGAGTTATGGTTCCTATTTAGTAAGTGTAAAAGAAATGGGTATGTACAAATCACTGGATGAAGCTGCTAAATCGGTCGTGCTGCCCGACCTCGCCACGCCGGATAAGCAGAACAATAAAATGTACCTGAAATATTATCCCATATTCGAACGGCTGAGTACAAAGCTGGCCAGTGAGTTTGCTGATATCGCTGCACTGCAACATGAATAAACAGAAGTTGAATAAACGTTGCTGCACAAAAACGCCCTTTCATTTTTTTACTAACGAACAAAACAAAATACGGATGCAGAATAAATCGGTTGTCTTTTTTTCATTTGCTGCATTATGTGCTGTAGCTGCAGTTATATTGTGGTTTACCGACAACACAAATTTAGCAGGATGGTCGCTGGCCTTGTTTTTTTTAGCAATTGCGTTTGGCTTCCGCAGCAACGCACTGTTAAAGGGCTTATCGTTTACCGCCATTATTTTTTCGTCGGTTACAGTGGCCATGTTTCATCCGGAATTTTTCAGCACATGGGGTGATTTTTCACTAAGCAGTGCTATTATTCCATTGATCCAGTTACTCATGTTTGGAATGGGCTCTTCCATGAGTATGAACGATTTTGCTGCCGTTGTAAAATCGCCGAAGGGAGTTATCATTGGCGTAGCCAGTCAGTTCGTAATTATGCCATTGCTGGGTTTTACATTATCCAACGCCAGCGACTTTGCGCCTGAAGTTGCAGCGGGCATTATTCTCATCGGGTGTTCTCCCAGCGGATTGGCATCAAATGTAATGGCTTATTTATCGAAAGCAAATCTTGCATTATCGATCACCATCACCTCCATCACCACATTACTTGCTCCGTTCGTTACACCGCTGCTGATGAAATTGTTTGCAGGTGCTTTAATTGAAATTGATATCCTGAAAATGATGTGGGATATTTTTAAAATGATCATTATTCCTATTGGTGCCGGATTGATCTTCAATAAACTGCTGAAAGGAAAAATACAATGGCTTGATAAAGCCATGCCACTGATCTCGATGTTTGCGATTACAGCGATCGTTACCATCATTACTGCATCGGGAAGAGATAATCTTTTGAAAATAGGATTACTGCTTATCGGCATTGCACTGGTGCACAACATTTTTGGATACCTGCTGGGTTACTGGAGCGGACGATTATTTAAACTCAATGAAAAAGACTGCCGCACCATTGCCATTGAAGTAGGGATGCAAAATGCAGGACTTGCATCGGGCATTGCAAAAGAACTGGGAAAAATTGCCACTATCGGCTTAGCGGCTGCCGTGTTTGGACCGTTGATGAATATCACCGGTTCGGCATTGGCAAGCTGGTGGCATAACCGTCCGCCTGTTGATCCATCAAACAATAACGATACAACCGATCACTCACACAAAAACTAAATACCATGCTCAAATTAAAACATGTACTGCTTGCATTCATTACAGTTGTACTGCTTGCTCCTGCAAAAGCACAGGAGGTGCAGATCAGTAAAGAACAACTGATTGCATTAACCCCATTATGGACAGGTGAACGTTTCCCCGACGGAAGACCAAAAGTTCCGGATCAATTATTAAAGCGAATGAAAAATGTAAGTGTGGAAGAAGCGTGGGCTGTTATGAAAAATGCAGGCTATGCCTACCAGATTGCTGAGGGATGGCAGTTGATTCATCCCGACAGTGTATTGGTTGGCCGTGCAGTTACAGCAACGTTTATGCCCGGTCGCCCGGATGTATGGAAAGCCATTGATTCGCTTGGAAAAAAACAAGGAAAACGTGGACAAAACACCTGGCCGGTTGATCTGCTTGTAAAAGGCGATGTATATGTAGCCGATCAGTTTGGTGCAACCAAAAACGGACCAACCATTGGTGATAATGTGGGCAATGCCATTTATGCAAAAACAGGAAACGGAATTGTGTATGATGGTGCACTGCGTGATGTGGAAGGACTGATGGATATTCCCGGCTTTACTTCTTTTTATACCAGCTACGATCCATCGTTTCATAATCCGCCCGGTGATTTAACAACCATGATCGTTGGTATTAATCAACCGACACGTATCCGCAGGGTAACAGTGATGCCCGGCGATGTAGTGTTGGGCAAACTTGGTGTAGTAGTGTTTATTCCGCCACATCTTGCAGAACGTGTGGTTACCACATCAGAGATCGTTCGCTTACGGGATATGTTTGGTCATCAGCGTTTGCGTGAAGGGAAATATACAGCCGGACAAATTGATGCAAGATGGAGCGATGAAATTGAACGTGACTTTTCAAAATGGCTCAACGATCATATCAGCGAACTGCCTGTACCGAAAGAATTCATTCAGCAATATTTAAAAGACAGAACCTGGTAACAGCTCTTCAACAATCGATTCATTCACTACAAAAAAATAGACTCCATGAACAAAAATAATTCACGCCGATCATTTTTATCAAAGGCTGCACTTGCTTCGGCACTGATGCCACTTGCTTCGATTCAGGCTTTTGGTGAGGGCTACAAAGATGCAGTTGATCGCACACCAAAACCTTCTGCGCCCTCTGATTTGAAAATCACTGATATCAAATGCGGCTACATCCGGGGAAGCCTGTTTGTAAAAATTTATACCAACCAGGATATTTATGGTGTGGGCGAAGGTGTAGATGCTGTTCCCGGTACTTATCATCTCGTAAAGAATTTCGGATTCAGACTGAGAGGAAAAAGTCCGTTGAATGTGCACCGCCTGTTTGAAGATATCCGCAAAGGTGGTTTCTTCCAGGGAGCACAAGCCGGTATGTACATTGCTGTATTATCAGCTATCGAAACAGCATTATGGGATTTGGCAGGGAAAGCATTAAATATTCCCGTGTATCAATTACTCGGTGGAAAATTCCGTGATAAAATACGTGTGTATTGTGATACAGCTTTGTATCAACGCAACTTACCAACTCCAAAAGATTTTGCTGAAGCTGCATTGAATTCAAAAAAGATGGGCTTTAATGCTATTAAGTTTGATTTGGACCAGGCAAATGATCCCAACAAATATGATGCATATAACTGGACGGCAAGCCCCATGGAACTGCAACGCATGTATGATCAGATTGCAGCAGCAAGGGAAGCAGTAGGCCCTAACATTGATATTTGTGTAGATATGCATGGCCGTTATGATGCTGTTACCGGTCAAGCTGTAGCAAAACGATTAGAGCCGCTAAACTTAATGTGGCTGGAAGAACCGATTCCAGCAGAAAATGTGGAAGCATATAAATTAATTACAGAAAGCACCAGCACCCCTATCTGCGCCGGAGAGAATCATTACTTGGCGTATGGTTTCCGTCGCTTGCTTGAAATTGGTGCAGTTGATATTGTGATGCCTGATCTGCAAAAAGCCGGTGGACTTGGTGAAGGCCAACGTATTGCCAACCTTGCCAATTTGTATTACACACCATTTGCACCGCACATGGTGGCATCGTTCCTGGGAGCAATGGCTGCCGCACATGTATGCGCTTCCGTTCCTAACTTTTTGATATTAGAATGGCAATCGTATTTTCATACCAATCCTATGTTCAAAGAAATTGTAACGTATGAGGGAGAATGGGTGAAAGACAGTTTCATCACACTGTCAGAAAAACCGGGCATTGGTGTTGACATCAACGAAACTGCAATGAAAAAATATGCAGTACCGAATGTGCCGTTTTTTGAATAGTGATGAACGATTCAAAAAATACAAAGTCCTGCTTCATGTAACATGTTGCAGGACTTTTTTTTGATATCTATTAAGAGAGTGTGTAAGTACAATGACCTTTAGCAGCAACTGCTTTCTTGCTGTTTTAACGTGCTCGATCCATAATTTCCATTGTTACCAATGCTTCTTCCAAACTGCAGGGGTTGGGTCCTTCATTTCTGAAAAACTGTACCACGTTATTGATATGCGGTTGCTGGATATGTGTGGGGTATTGCATTTCGATCAATTCTGTTCCTGCTGCTGAGGTAACTGTAAGATGCCCCATACTGAAAAAACTGAACCGCATACTTCCTTTGTCGCCAATGATCTCACAGGAATCTTCAACCGCCGAATCAGCAATATTAAAATTCCATACACCATTGAAGTAAACATCATTTGCAAATGAAAGGCGAACCATTGTTACATCCGGTACGTTGTAATGCTTTCCCTGGTTGGTTGCAAACACATCCAGCATTTCGGGTTTGCCAAATATCCAATACAGAATATCCAACTGGTGTGGTGAAAGATCATGAAACAATCCGCCACCTGAATATGCCGGATCAATCCGCCAGTTATCACTTGTTTTTGCCACAATTTTACTTTGTAATGGTTGCAGGGTTTTTAATAATACCATCTTTACTTTTCCGATACGGTTTTCTTCCAGCAATTGTTTAACCGTTCGAAACAATGGCAACGCTCTTCTGTAATGTGCAACACTTACTTTGCCTGCATACTTTTTTTCATACCCGATCATCCGTATTACTGAAGAGGCATCTGTTGTAACAGGTTTTTCAACATAAACAGGTTTACCTGCCTTCAATGCCAGTTCGGTATATACTTCATGGAGTGAAGGTGGTGTAGCAATGTACACAGCATTTACTTCGCTGTCGTTTACCAGATCTGTTGCATCGGTATAAAACTTCGGCACCCGGTGCCGTTCAGCAAAGTCTTTTGCTTTTACGGCATCACGCCGCATCACCGCTACCAGTTTTGAATGAGGCACTTTGCTGAAAGCCGGTCCGCTCTTTACTTCGCACACATCTCCACATCCAATGATGCCCCAGTTGATATTATCTGTTTGCATGTACATGAATATGATACAACATCGAAGCTGCTATTACTTGATTTTTATTTTCTTTCCCGTAGCCATTGCTTCATACACCGCTGTAATGAGTTTTACATCCCGTCGGCCCATTTCGCCGGGAACGATCGACGGTTGATTTTTTTTCATCGACAAAGCAATGCCGTCCATTTGTTTCGCCTGCTGATTGATATTTTCAAACTTCATTTCGCCTTCCGGTGTTTTGCCCCGCAGTCGTCCGTAGTTGTAGGCAGGCGACAATTCAAATGTTCCTCTTTCTGCTTCTGCTCTCAAAAAATTCATGTTGCTTCCATAGCTGGCTTCTCCCTCTGCCACTAGCCCATTTGGCATTTCAAATTGCCATTTCAACGATTGCTCTACTTCTTTGAATTTATCAGGAATTGTTTTCGGCCCTTCCTGTGCTGTAACTGCTACAGGCACCATACCTGATGTATAACAAATACCCTGCACACAATAAATACCCAGGTCCTGCATAGGACCACCGCCAGCCAGATCTTTTTTCAAACGCCATTGCGTGGGATCGCCAATCATAAAACCAAAACCTGCCGACAGTTTTTTTATATCGCCGTACACTTTATTTGTACCCAGGCGTACCATTTCTAAATTGAACGGTTCAAAGTTCAAGCGATAGCCAATTGATAATTGTTTCCCTGCTTTTTTTGCTGCCGCAATCATTTTATCACAATCGGCAACCGTAAGTGCCATTGGTTTTTCGCAGATCACATGTTTGCCTGCAGCAAAACCACGGATAGTATATTCGGCGTGCATACTGTTTGGCAGTACAACATAGATGATATCAATATCAGGATTGTCTTTGATCGAATCATAATTATCGTAGTTGTAAATATTCTTATCCGGAATATTATACTTCTCTTTCCAAACAGGAATTTTGGAAGGCGTTCCTGTAACAATCCCGGCAAGATAGCAATGCTCGGTTTGCTGCAATGCCGGAGCTAACTGTCCGCCTGCATAACCACCAAGACCCACTAATGCAATGCCGAGTTTCCCATCTTTTTTCTGTTGCATAGTTGAGATTGTTTGTTCACTGCCAAGAACGGAGGTGGCCAGGGGAATACTTAAGCCTGCCAGACCGAGCTGGTAAAGAAATGTTCTTCTGGATGTTGACTCGTTGTGATCCATGATGTACATTTTTAGTGATTACAAAATAATAATTGTGATTGATTCATTGTGTTATTCAAAACGTATCCAATCTGCTTCCACCTGTTTCCCGTCTTTTGATACCACAAACAGATTATGAATGCCGGTTTGTGTCTTTGATACGGTTGTTTTTGTGAGCTTCCATTCATTGCTTTTCGCTATTGAAATTTCAGCAATTACCGGACCATTGATACTGTTGGCACGAAGTTGCAGAACGGCTCCATCAGTTGACATTGCATTTACGGTTACAGTTTTCAATGGCTTATTGCCAAAGTCAACCGAATTGTATTGTAGCCATGCTCCTGCACCGTTGAATATGGTTTTCCATCCTTTAAATGTATTCAATGTATCAAGAAAAGCAATCGAAGCTCCCTGTTCACTCAGTTGCGTATAGCGATCGATCTGAATCTGTTTGTTAGCTGCAGTTACACCAACACCACGTAAGGTAGGAATTACTTTTTGAATCGTTCCATCTGCGTTGAACGATAAACTGTCGATGCGAATAGAGCGTGCTTTATCAAACTTGGGTGAGTAATCGTTGTGATGATAAAAAAGATACCATTGATTTTTAAATGGAATAATGGAGTGATGATTTGTCCAGCAACCCGTTGGTGATTCATCCATAATAGCACCCACAATTTTAAATGGACCAAGCGGATTGGTGCCGATGGCATATTCTAACCGTTCAGTTTTATTTTCAA
>CAYMSG010000075.1:0-8098 GCA_964392955.1 uncultured Chitinophagaceae bacterium
AAAAGCTCATCGCAATATTTTATTTCGCAAAGACAATTCGCATGTAAACTACGTTGAGTGTGAAGAGACATATTCGGGAGAAGCAGACTTCGTAGAAATAGAGAAAATTCCTAGTAATGTTTTTGTACTAAAAGAGGACTGTTACTTCTATCAATATACTGACAACCCTAATGACGATAAAGTTTTGGTGACAAAGGAAATTGCAATTAGTATTTTAAGACAAGATTTGAGGAAATATTTATCAACAGCACCAAAGCCAAAGAAATAAAAGCGAACGCACAACGTGTTTTTTTCGCAGGCGAGTCAGGTGCAACCGACTCGCCGTTTGATAACAATAAATAGATGAACCACGACGAGTCCCTTGCAGGAGACTCGTCTATGAATAAGTCAGTAAACGATGAACAACCCAATGCCAACTATCCGCACACAACAATGCAAGGTACATCCTGCATTGCATTCGCTGATACGGCATATCCTTATCATCGAAGCTGATTTTGGTAATAGTCCTGTTAGCATGGCGGGTAATTATATGCCTTCGCCCGACCAGGCTATGTTCATCAATCTGCATACCCGGCTGAAGTCCAAAAAATCGGGCGATAATAATTTCAATACCGTTACATCCTGTACGTTGATGGGGGCACAAATCACTCCCTTCAAACTGTTGGTAGAAGAAAGCCACACAACCGTATCTATTATTTTTCAGCCCGGTGGGTTAAACCGGTTGTTGCATATCCCGATCACAGAGTTATTTGACAATGGCTACAGTGCCAGGGAAGTGATCGGCAGGGAAATAGAAGAACTGCTGGATAAATCGCACAACACAATGTGTTTACATGAACTGGATGGTATTGTACAATCCTATTTTCTTAAAAAACTATCACAGGTAAAAGAACCGTTGCCTATTGATTTTGCCTTGCAACACCTGTTGGTAAACTACAATACAAACATCGACCACATTGCAGCATTGGCCTGTATGAGTGTCCGTAATTTTGAGCGGAAATGCAAAGAACGGTTAGGCATGCCTGCCAAAATGTATGCACGCATCGCCCGGTTTCACAAAGCATATAAACTGCTCGAAAGCAGCGCAACCATTTCCTGGCCGGACCTGACCTATGAAGTTGGCTATTACGATCAGACACATTTTATCAAAGACTTTAAGGAGTTTGCCAGGGTTACACCAACCATCTTACACAAAGAATTATCAGGAGAGCATATCCATTTTCAGAATTGGGACAATGTTTGATTTTGTCGTTTTTCTACTATCAGAACTCTTTTCGCACAAATAGCTTTACAGCATTAAAAAGATGAACTATGCGAAAAATTGTTCTGTACACATCCGTTGCATTTGCAAGCGGATTGTTTTTTACCCTTGTTTATAATTCCGTTGTAAATGCAGCCAACTGGGAAAGCAATATCCCGCAATCCATTACTGCAACCCGGTATTTTTTTGTAGTAGCCAATCCGGGCACCTTCTTTCAGCTGGTCGATCCGGCGAATATGTTGTTGGTTGTGCTGGCATTGATTTTATGCTGGAAACATTCTTCTATTCGGTTGTATCTGGGCTTGGCTTTGCTTTGCTATATCACCTCGATGATGTTAACCTTTACTTATTTTTATCCCCGGAATGATGTGATGTTTCTTTCGCAACCATTACCCGACACAGCCATACTCAAACAGGCAGCAGCGGAATGGGGAAGAATGGGTTGGGTAAGATGTTTCCTGTCGCTGGCAGGTCTTGTGTGCACCATCGTAGCGTTGGATAAAGCCACTTCAGACACACAAACATTATCTTCCTTACAGAAATAAATCTGACAGATGGCTTCTGTTTTACATGCCGAAGCTGCTCAACGTTTAACATGGAAAGATGTCTGACGTCTTAACGACGTCCTGACATCAAAAAACAAACCCCGTGCTGTAATGACACATGCAGCACAGGGTTCTACCTTCAACAGCCTTCGTGTTATCAGGATTTTACACGGGTCAGTTTCATTTCGCCCCGCTGTGTTTTGATCACAATTTCATTGTCGTTTATAAGTTCGCCGGTATTCTCCATTTTACGGTCGTTGATCGAAACGGAAAAACTGAATTTCTTTCCATCTACTTTTCCTTCTTCCAGTTCACGCTCACCAAACTGGGTTTTCCAGGTTCCTTTCAACACACTTCCTTCTACTTTAAAGGTGTAGGTAATTTCAATTACACCGTTGGGCGTTTCACGGGTGCCTTTCCAGTTCCCGTCAATTCCGGTTTGGGCATAGCTGGCGGCAACAAAGCCAACAACAAATAAGAGGCTGAATAAAATTTTCATGACAAGTTGTTTTAAAAGTTAATGAAGATTTGAAAATTACCAACTACAGACGACAGAACTTTCGGCAACTTGCAGGCAGGGTTCATTTCTTTTCAATTTTTTTTGTTGCATTATCTGTTGCGGTAACATTGATGCAACTTCCAATGCAACAGACCGGCGCCAAACCTCTGGGGTTTTCAATAACCCCGGAGGTTATTCGCAAACTATTTTACCAGCCGCTTGACATAGCCTTCCCGATTGTTTACCTTATAGGTCTTAAACAACCAGGTTATGAAAAAGATATGCTTGTTCCTTTTGCTGTTTGCAGTTGCAACACAACTCCCCGCACAAACCAAACCTTACAATGTGGTGTTTGATCTTACCACGGCCGATGCCGATGTGCATGCACGGGTGATTCGCTGGATCAATGGGATTAAAGAGGCGCATCCGGATGCAAACATTGTGGTGGTATTGTACGGCAAATCGTTAAGCATGGTTACCAAAAACAAATCAACAGTAGCCGACGGGTTGCGAACAATTCTTGCAGCAAAAAAAGCCACGTTGAGCGTTTGTGAAGTGGCCATGAATGTACACTCGATCAAGAAAGATGATTTATTAACCGGTGTGCAAACAGTACCGGACGGCATTTATGAACTGGTGAAAAAACAGGCCGAAGGTTATGGGTATATTAAAGTAATAAGCGAAAAATAACGGCAGGTATCTCAATTATTTTCGGCAACTGTTTATCTTTATAGCAAACAGGATTTAACGCCTGCAATGCAAAAACGCTTATGCCTACATCAAAAAACAAGCTCCTTATTTTCGGTAATATTTTCCTCCTTGCTGCCATCAGTTTATTGCTGAGTATTTTTATGCAATGGAACAGCCTGATGGAAACAAACCGTGAACGGTTATTCTTCCGCATTATCTTTTTTGTTCTTTCCGCTTACAAAGCCATTGATTATTTTCTGCAATGGCGCAACTCCGGCAAGCCGCAAACGGAAGAAGAATAAGGTTGCCCCTTCCATACAATCTCCGAACAGCAATCGTTTGCAGAACGGGGCAGATGCGTATCTTTCAGCAGAAAGTTTATTTTCATAAATACCTTTCTGCACCCCTCAAACCACGATTGCATGCAAACAAACAAATTACTCCTTTGGTCGCTTACCGTTGCGTTGAGCGGCTTTTTATTTGGGTTAGATGTAGCTGTTATTTCCGGTGCCGAACAAAAAATTCAACAACTCTGGCAACTGAGCGATGCCATGCATGGACTTGCCATTGCTACGGCATTGTATGGAACTGTAATTGGCGCCATGTTTGGCGGATTGATTGCTGATAAGCTTGGCCGCAAGCGTTCCCTTTTTTGGATCGGGTTGTTATTCCTGGTTTCTTCGCTTGGATCAGCGATGGCGCAGGATGTGTGTGTGTTTATGTTTTTTCGTGTGCTGGGTGGTTTCAGCAATGGCGCTTCATCGGTAGTATCACCGTTGTACATTTCAGAAATTGCACCGCCAAAGAAGCGTGGATTTTTGGTTGCACTGTTTCAATTCAACATTGTATTTGGCATATTGATCGCTTATGTATCCAACTATTTACTCGGTGCCACCGGCGAAAACGACTGGCGTTGGATGTTAGGTATTGTAGCCATCCCTTCGCTCATCTTTACAATACTCACCTTATTAATTTCTGAAAGTCCACGTTGGCTGGTATTACACAAAGGCGATCATACCAAAGCAAAAGATGTATTGAATCAAATCGATCCGTTACTTGCGGAACAAACATTACAAGCCATTATTGAATCGAAACACAGTGAACGGAAAACGAAAACAACTTTCTTTTCCAAACAATTCCGCTGGCCCATTTTACTGGCGTTCCTGTTGGCCTTCTTCAACCAGGCATCAGGTATCAATGCCATCATCTATTATGCACCACGTGTATTTGAAATGACGGGACTGGGTACATCCTCTGCATTGCTTTCATCAACCGGCATTGGTGTGGTGAATTTAGTTTTTACCATGCTCGGTCTTTCACTGATTGACAGGTATGGACGAAAACTACTGATGTACATCGGTTCCATCGGTTATATTATTTCATTGGGGCTGATGTCGTACGCATTTTATACCGATCAATACACAGGTATGCAGTTTTTTGTATTTCTGTTCATTGCAGCACATGCTGTAGGACAAGGCGCAGTGATCTGGGTATTTATTTCAGAAATTTTTCCCAACGAAGTGCGTGCAAGCGGACAATCGTTTGGCAGTCTTACACATTGGGTGTTTGCGGCCATTATTGCCAATGCTTTCCCCTGGTTTGCCGGTGCGTATGGCGGCGCTCCTATTTTCCTTTTCTTTTGTGTGATGATGATCTTGCAGCTTTTATACGTTCGTTTCCTGATGCCGGAAACAAAAGGTGTTGCACTGGAAGACATGGAAACAAGAATAATTCATTAACAAAAAAAACGGTGTAGTACCGAATTACGTAACTTACTTTTTATTTACTATGAAAACATCGGTACTTCATCTCTAGCGTGGCAAAACGTATTTACCGGAACCCGTGCAGTACTGATAACGTTTTAACAATGACAGCTTTAACCAAACACAATCAGCCTATTCTTTTGCGGCAACTCAGCAGCAACGATCTGGACATGCTATTACAATATCTTTACCAGTTAAGCCCGGCAACCTCTCGTCGTTTTCAGCCGCATCCTTATTCAAAAGAAGAAGTGATCAGCTTTTACAACCAGCCCGAACATGAAGCATGGGTGGCAGTAGATCCATTAACCAATAACATTGTGGCATACACCGTGTTGAAGAAAGGTTATCTGCAACATGATTATCCACGCCTGCAGCAATATGGTGTACACATTGATTATGATGCGTGTTATACCATTGCTCCATCTGTAACCGACGATTGGCAAAGTGCAGGTGTTGGTCAGTTGCTATTCGACCATATACTGGAAGAAATGAAAAACAGGAAAGCAAAACAACTCATTCTCTGGGGCGGGGTACAAACAGATAATACAAAAGCCGTTCGTTTTTATCAGAAAAACGGGTTCCGATCACTGGGTCATTTTCAATACAATGGTTTGAATGAAGATATGATGCTGAGCTTGTGAATTAGTTTCAGGCAACTGCCGATGATTTCTTCTTATTTTAGTTTTCAAATCACCACTCCTTATGCATGCAGGTCGCCAGTACTCGCTGAGAGAATTTTTGAATTGGACACGGAACGAAATTTACAAACTCTTTTTAATTGCTGCGATCCCTACTGTACTCTTTCAGCTTTTCGATTGGCATTGGCTGGCCATTCCCTGGGTTCCCATTGCCATGATTGGTACGGCTGCAGCTTTTATTGCCGGCTTCCGCAATACACAAACCTACAGCCGTGTGTGGGAAGCAAGACAGATCTATGGCTCTATCGTTAACCAAAGCCGTGCATGGGGTATAATGGTGAAGGATTTTGTAAAAGATGAAACGGCACATCAACCGCTTATTTATCGTCACATTGCATGGCTTACAGCATTACGTTTTCAATTGCGTGAAACAAGAATTTGGGAGAACACGCAAAAACGATACAACATTGAATACAAACGTTTTTACGTGGTGCCCGAATGGCAAAGCAAACTGGAAGATGAATTGAAACCGTATGTTACGTAGAAGGAAGCCGATTACGTCTTGCAGAAAAAAAACCGGGCAACACATCTCATTAAATTACAATCCACCCATTTAAAAACATTACAAGCAAACGGACAGCTTGATACACTCTACCACATTGAAATGGAAAATATACTGGTGAATTTGTACGAGCAACAGGGCAAATGTGAGCGTATCAAAAACTTTCCATATCCGCGGCAGTTCTCTTCCATCAATTTATTTTTTATCCGTCTGTTCACATTTGTTGTACCGTTTGGTTTGTTAAATGAATTCCAGAAACTGGGTGATGTATATGTGTGGCTGAATATCCCCTTCAGTCTCATTGTTACCTGGGTGTTCATGAGCCTGGAGCGTGTAGGCGAAGCCACCGAAAACCCATTTGAAGGAGGAGCCAATGATGTACCCATCACAGCGCTGAGCCGCACCATTGAAAGTGATCTGCGGGAAATGCTGGACGAAACCACATTACCCCCTGCCATTACGCCGGTAAACAACATTTTGATGTAAGTAAATTCCCTTCGTTGTTTTTACACCGCATTTGTTAAGCTTTCCACATTCAGATTTTTTATTGCAATAACTTATTTTATTGCATCGTTTTTGCATGCATAGTATCCCCGAAATTCTGCTGCGTAAAATCCTGTTCAACTGTACCACCAGTTAAACCCATTATGCTATGAAGTATGTTTTAACAGCACAGTTAACATTGTGCTTATACGTTGTATCCTGTTCAACCACCGTTACGCCCGGCTCTGCAGACAATACTGCGGGTAATAAAACCGTGGCAAAAAAAACAAGTACCAATTCAACAACGGTTCGTACAACAGGCATCCGTACCATGCAGAAATATTTCAGACCGGCAGGTGAAGTGTCGGGTACCGTACGGATTGTGATCGACAAATCTGATTTCCAGTTACGGGTGTACGACAGTAAAGGAATACTTGCAACGTATCCGGTTGTATTTGGGTTAAAACCGCTGGAAGATAAAATGATGCAGGGCGACCGCCGGACTCCCGAAGGCACTTTTAAAGTAGTGTACAACCAGCAACACAAACTATGGCGCAAAATGTTGATGCTGGATTATCCTACCAAAGAAAGTGCTGCTAAATTCAACAACCGAAAAAGCAATGGCCTGATCCCTGCTTCTGCACGTATCGGTAATGGTATTGGTATACACGGCGTAGAACCGGGCAACGATTATTTTATTGATCGTTTTTATAACTGGACCAACGGCTGCATCTCACTGAAAAATCCACACATGGATGATCTTGCACGGTATGTGAAACCGGGAACGGTAGTAGTGATTCAGAAATAAGATCAGTTGATATTGCACAGATCAATTTCATCAGTGCCCTTTGTACTCAGGATCACTTTATTGATTACGCCTTTCATATTGTAATACACGATCATGATACCAAAGGCCATCTGATAGGCTTCCCAGTTGGCATCTTTTACCTTTGGATTTCCAAAATGTACAAACAGGTCATCACTTTTTGCACCCAGCACCGGCACGGTAAACTTTCCTTTGAACGCATCCGTGATCACCACGTAATCCCGCTGCACATAAAAACAAATGCCTTTATCATCGTAATACACACCACCGCCGCAGCCCGATTCGTTGCCTTCTTTATCGGCGGAAGTAAAACAAGGCAATTTTGCTTTGATCTGTTCCGGATCAGCATTGGGTTTGGCTTCGTTGATCCAGCCTTTGTACACATCAACGGTAATTACACCACAATCGGGTTTTGTTTTTAACTGGGCAACTGTTATCAAGGAAACCGATAACATTGCAAGCAGGAGAAAAGCATATTTCATAGAAACTCATTTTATGTTGTCTGCAAATCTCCTGCATACAGTTCAATTGAACAAATGAAGCTTGGCGCCGTAAGTGTTAATTAGTAGTGCAGAGATCAATATCATCGGTTGTTTTGGTACTGATAATTACTTTGTTGGAAACACCGGCTGCATTGTAGTACACAATCATAATTCCGTAAGCCATTTGATAAGCCTCCCAATTACCATCCTTCAGTTTGGGGTTTCCGAAGCGGGTAAACATATTGGCTTTTTTTACACCCAATACCGGCGCTGTAAATTTACCTTTGAACTTATCGGTGATTACAATGTAATCACGCTGCGTATAAAACCGGATGCCCTTGTCATCAAA
>CAYMSG010000075.1:8108-11323 GCA_964392955.1 uncultured Chitinophagaceae bacterium
ATTCATTACATTCTTTTTGAAATGATGTAAAGCAGGGAAGTTTTACTTTCATCAGTTCCGGATCAGCATTTGGTTTCACTTCATTGATCCAGCCTTTGTACACATCAACCGATAATACGCCGCAATCGGGCTTTACTTTTAATTGTGCCGATACTGAAACTGTACCTGCCAGCAGCAGTAAAAAAAATATTTGTTTCATAGAAGATTATTTAGTCAAACTGCTGCAAATTCCCTGCTAAAGCCATTTTTTGCAGGAAGAAGTTTTTCAGCAAGCGGAAATTTTTATCTTCACCCCATGTTTTTTCTGTTATCGAAGCTGCTTTCCTTTTTACTGTCGCCCTTTAACTGGTTGCTGATATTCGTGATCATCAGCTTTCTTACAAAAGATCAACAGCGGAAACGCAGACGAATCATTTTTTGCACCTGTTGGTTTCTGCTGTTTTCTAACCCCTACCTTATTCATAAACTTTCATTGAACTGGCAGGCAACACAAAAAACCATGCGTACCGGTGAAAAATACGAAGCAGGGATTTTGCTGGCAGGCTTTGTGGGGTTTGAATTTAAAAGTAAGCAGGGCTTTTACGGAAGTGCCAGCGACCGGTTTATACAGGCTGTACGGTTGTACAAACTCGGGCATATCAAAAAAATACTGATCACAGGCGGCAGCGGCAGTGTGCTGCGACAGGAATACAAAGAAGCTGATTTTGTAAAAGAACAATTGCAACAAATGGGCGTTGCCAACGAAGATATCCTGAGCGAAAACCAGAGCCGTAATACGTACGAGAATGCAATCAACAGCAAACAATTGCTGGACTCGCTGCAACTGAAAGGCCCCTTCCTGCTGATAACATCGGCCATGCACATGAAACGTTCGCAACAGGTGTTTACCAAAGTCGGATTAAATACCGTTGCCTATCCTTGCAATTTTACCTCCATTAACAACCCACAACTTTTCTGGAACGCCATTACTCCCACGCATCATGCATTTGAAGGTTGGGATAATTATTTAAAAGAAGTAGTAGGATTGTTGGTGTATAAGATGACGGGGAAAGCCTGATGAAGGCACAAAGTTCAAGGAATACAAAATACAAAACCCAAAAACCAAAATCCAAGAGGGCACTCAACCTTAGAACCCAAGAACTTTGAATTGAGCATTTACAACTTTCTTACTTCAACAGTATGCATCTCGCCTAACTTAAACAACACTTCTTCCAGTCTGTTTTTGGGAATACTGATCTCAACATCACAGAATAAATTCTGTTCCTGCTTTACTACGTTACAGTTGTATTGTTTCACGATCATCATTACATCATTCATGCGGGTATAATCAAAATGCAACTGGTAGTTCACTTCAATTTGTTTTTGAATGATGGGGGTGGTTTGCAACGCAAGTGTGGCAGCAGTTTTATACGCATTGATCAGGCCGGGCACACCCAGTAATGTGCCCCCAAAATAACGTACCACTACCACCAGAATATTGGTGAGTTGTTTACTGTCGATTTGCCCGAGGATAGGACGGCCGGCACTGCCCGATGGTTCGCCATCATCACTTACACGGAATGTATTTCCATCCGTTCCCAACCGGTAGGCAAAACAATGATGTACGGCTTTGGGATGTTCATCTTTCAGCAACTTCATCTTTGCTTTAAACTCATCAACAGAAACTAACGGGTAGGCATAGGCCAAAAAACGGCTGCCCCGGTCTTTAAACTCGGCAACAACAGGCTGGGAAATAGTGTAGTAAAATTCTTCGTTCATGTGGTGAATGGTGAATTGTGAATGGGAGTTTAACAACTGGGAACCTTATCCATAAGCGATTAGTGCAATGGCAGCGATGGATAATAGTATACCGAGCCAGTTAAGCCTGGTCAGCTTTTCTTTAAACATCAGGAAAGCAGCAACGGTGCTGAACAACACAATGCCCATATTGTTGATAGGAATAATGGCCGAACTGTTTCCTGTAAAAGCTTTCAGTACACCCATCAAACACCAGATCGAAAAATAATTGGGCACACCAATGATGATACCGGCCAACACCGCCTTTGGTTCAAAGGTTGAACGCCCGGTTGCAAACAGGAACAGCAAACTGATAATGCCAATGGAAGCCGCAGCGGCAAACGCACTGATGAGATAAGCATTTTGATTAGCCGTATTGATATAAGTTGCTTCTACATACTTGATCATGGTATCGAGCAAACCACTTCCAGCAAACAACACGACAGGTAACAGAAAATAAGCAGGCTGTACCACTTTGCCGGAAGGTTCGGTGTGATCTGCAGCCGGCCAACAGGTAAGCACAACGGCAAGCAAGGCCACTATCACTCCCGCTACTTTGAAGGCTGTTGCAGCTTCGTTGTACAGGTAAATCGAAAATAAAAAAGGAATTACCAGCGACAGTTTATTTGCAACCGATGCTACTGCCACACCCATTGTTTGCGCCGTTTTTGCAATGATGTTAAACAGCACAATAAAAAAAATACCCATCAGCAAAGCCCAGCGAAACCATCCTTCGCTAACCACTTCGCTATTGATCGGGAAACTGCCGTTCACGAACGAACCGGTAATTACACAAGTGATATAATTAAACACAATTGCCTGGAACGTATGAATACGATATTTTTCCAACAACTTAAACGAAAGTGTAAGCCATGAGCTGAACACAATACTGCCGAGCAGAAGTAAAAGCATATTATGATGAATGATGAGGAATGAGTGATGAGTGTTTGCAGTACACAATACGATCTGTACCGATCATTTGTTCAGCTATCTGTACATAGCTGGTCAGTTTCGGCGCAGCTAATCCAGCTTCAACCGTTAATTGTTCGTTGGTAATGATGCGTGCTTCATCCCACAAACCGGCAGCAATAAAACTTTGCAGGAGTTGAGCACCACCTTCCACAAGTACACTATTGATGTTGAGTTGATACAATGATTTTAATAATGCAGGAACAGTATCAGCATCCGCAGGTAATTGATAGTACTGCACATTGCCTTCTTCGCTATTTTTTTTCGAATTAAAAATGATGGTTCTCGCATCATCATTGAAAATCTTTAATGTAGTGGGTAACCGTAATTGTTTATCCAGCACCAAACGAACAGGTTGTTTGCCAGACCAGTATCGGTTGGTCAATTGCGGATCATCCAGCAAAGCTGTATTCGTTCCAACAAGTATAGCAGCTTCTTCACTACGCCACTGATGCACCAACTTGTTTGTA
>CAYMSG010000076.1:0-11236 GCA_964392955.1 uncultured Chitinophagaceae bacterium
GGATGTATTGATTGGCTTCGGTGCTGTTGCTGATGCGGCTGGGGAACATCCATTTTACCAAAATGAAATATAATGCAACGAGTAAGAGGATTGCAATGGGTGTACACAAAAGCATCCAGTCCACAAACTGAATATCATAGTTGTATTTCTTTTCAATAAATGCAACAAAGGCAACATTGGGCGGAGTGCCAATGATGGTAGCTATACCGCCAATATTACTGGCATATGCATAAGTGTAAGTGAAAAATTTGCCAGACTGGTGCCTTGCTGTTGATGATCTTTCATGACAGCAATTACACTCAACGCAATGGGGAACATCATCATGGCGGTAGCTGTATTACTGAGCCACATACTTAAAAATGCGGTTGCAATAATAAACCCGAGGATAATGCGGTTGCCGCTGGTGCCGGTTTTTTGTACGATACGTAAAGCAATGCGTTTATGCAGGTTCCATTTTTCAATTGCCAGGCCGATCATAAAACCACCCATGAATAAAAAGATCACAGGGTTACTGTAAGCTTTTGCCACTTCTTCCATACTGCTGATGTTGAACAGCGGTAACAGTACCAGTGGAATCAATGCAACGGCCGGCATGGGCAATGCTTCACTGATCCACCAGGTGATCATGAGTATGGCAACTGCTACCGCTTTGTTGGCGGTTGCATCTAACCCGAATGGATTAAACAAATAAGCAGCAAGCGATAAAACAATGCCGGATAAAAGAGAGATTTTATACTTGTTCGCTACATCCATGATAGCAGTATCGGTTTAAAGTTGCATGTAAAAAGTTTCAGGTTCGATTCCAATCTATGTGTCAGCATCTACAGCACGCAACGTTAAACATTAAACCTGAAATTAAAAACAGCAACTATAAAAGTAAAATACCTTTCTTATTCAATGCATGTTTACTTACCTGCGGATGATTTTCAATGAAGAAGCGATACAGCCATTTCGCATGTTCACCTGCATAGTCAACTCCTATGCGGGGCGATGTAAGCACATTGAAGAAGGTGGATGCATTATCTTCTGCCAACCAGATCTGTTTGCTTTGTAATGACAATCCTGTATGTTGTGTGGAAATACCTAATGCCTTACTTACGTTGCCGGGACCACGACCAATACTGCTGTCGGTTTTTTCTTTGTTGAACCGTTGCAACATTACATGCATGCCTTCAACCGGTTCAATGCCACGAATGAGCACAGCGTCGGGTTTATCTGTTACATTACACACTACATTAAACAGATGATGAATGCCATAACAGAGATACACATACGAAACAGCTGCGGGGCCAAACATCACTTCTGTTCTTGCCGTGCGTCGGTTGTTGTATGCATGTGATGCTTTGTCGATGATGCCGGCATACGCTTCTGTTTCAACAATACGTCCAACAGTAGTTTGCTGATCAAATGTTGTGATGATATATTTTCCCAACAGCTCCCTTGCGATCTGTGTCACATCATCACGCTCATAAAAATCTGTGCCGAGCTTTTGCATTTTGTTGTATTTTGCCGCCTTGGCCTGTTAAGTACACCGGAATTTATTCAATTAAAAACAGATCGTTTGCTAAAGGAACTTGTTATATCAGTACAGGCTTACTTCAGGGCGCATCAATTTATTGTGCGTCACAAGTTATGGAAATGGATCTTGATTCCGGGCTTCATTTACATGTTGCTCTTCATGGCGGGGATGTGGTTGTTCTGGAGTTCCAGCAGTGATTTTCTGGATTGGTTGTTCAACGTGGTAGGCATCAAGAGTTGGTTAGATGCCATGAACAACAGCTTTCTCAATTTCCTGTTCATTACCGGAACCATCATTGTGCGGCTGATCCTGCTGTTTTTTTATTTTTCGTTGTTTAAATTTTTGTTCCTGATCATCGGCTCACCGGTATTTGCCTACCTGAGTGAAAAAACAGAAAGCATGATCGACGGTACAGAATATCCGTTCAGCACAAAACAATTGATGATCGATAGCTGGCGTGCCATCCGGTTGGCATTGCGGAATACGTTGTGGCAAACGGTGTACATCATTGCCATTCTTTTACTGTCGTTGATACCAGTCATTGGCTGGATCAGTCCGCTGGTTGCATTTTTGGTTGAATGTTATTACTATGGGTTCTCGATGCTGGATTACAGTGCAGAACGACACAAACTGAATCCGGCACAAAGTATTACGTTTATCAGCAACCGGAAAGGATTAGCAATTGGTAATGGTATGGTGTTCTTTTTAATGCATCTTGTTCCGTTTATTGGCTGGGTACTGGCACCGGCGTATGCAGTAATTGCAGCTACGTTGAGTTTATATCACCCCGATGATAATCCGTAGTACTTCATCTCTTATTGCTATGTTTGCTGAACATTTACTTTGTGTTCTTTGTGTAACCGATAATATCACAGCGATCACAAAGGATTTCACCAAGAGCTCAAAGATTGATCAATAAAACTCTATTCACTTGTCAGTTGTTTATTTAATTCCCGCTCCTTTAGACGAAGAAAGTGTACAAGTCATTCCGGCGTATGTGTTGGAAGCAGTGAAACAATGCAATGTTTTTTTTGTAGAGAATGATCGAACGGCACGTCGTTATCTCAAGAAACTGGATAAGACGCTGGTGATTGATGATTACGACTGGATCGTGATTCATAAAGCAGAGGCGCAGGTAAAAAATCAGTTGATGCAAAAACTGAAAGCCGGTAAAACCATTGGTATTATCAGCGAAGCAGGTTGTCCAGGCATTGCTGATCCCGGACAGATATTGATTGAAACCGCACACCAGCAGGGAGCTACCATTAAACCTTTGGTGGGGCCGAGCTCTATTTTGCTGGCATTGATGGGCAGTGGGATGAACGGTCAACAGTTTTCATTTGTCGGTTACCTGCCCATTGAAGAACCGCAACGGAAACGGAAGCTGAACCAACTGGAGGAATTATCGGCAAGGCAACAAAGCACACAGGTGTTTATCGAAACGCCTTACCGCAACAATCAACTGCTTGAAACAATTTTGAAAACATGCAAACCACAAACACGTATTTGCATTGCAGCGAATTTAACAGCAGCAAATGAAGTAATACAAACCAAAACAGTGGCTGAGTGGAAAAAACAAATTCCAGATCTGCATAAAATACCGGTGATCTTTTGTTTGATGGGGTAAATAGAAGAAGTCACGGGTCAAAGGTTATGTGTTACGTGTTCTTACGAACATTACAGACTGATTAAACTTGACAACCCATAACTCTTAACTCATAACCATTTTACTTCCGTTTATAAAACACAAACCCATTCTTTCGTCCAATCACCTCTACATGATCGCTGTGCTTTTCCATCACTTCCTTTTCAAATGTATTCTTGCTGATGAAGTAGGTGGGCTTGTCAACATTACCGGTTAACAACCAGTTCTCATCTTTTGCTTCCTTGCGCAGATTGGGTTTGATGCGTGTATAGAAATACTGGGCATAACTTTTATAACCCAGTGTTTTGATGTACACATCTTTTCCCTGCAGTGATTCATAAAATTCAATGGCTGCATGCTGCGAATATTGCTCAATGCGGGGTGTAAATAAAGTAAGTAATACCTGCATGGCACCAATGCAGGCAATCAGCAACAGCAAAATAGCTTTCTGAAATTTCTTTTGATTCAGCCAAACAGTACTTATAATCACGGCGGCAAGAAATAAAATGCCGGGGATCATCAGGAAATAATTCCATTCCACATCTGCTTCTACATTACCCATGGCAAATGCATCTTTGGTAAGTAATGGTTTGATCCATTCGATATTATTTCCGATCAACGGCAGTGCAATAAAGAGGATGCTCCAGATAATGCCGATAAATAACAAACCAAACTTTTGCCAGCCTTTGAGTTGTGCTGTACGGTTAATGACGCCATACACAGTGGATGCAGCCAGGTAACCAATTGGTAAATAGGTAAACGATGAATAGTGAACGATTTTTGTTTTTACAATGGTGAATACAACCAGAATCACAATCAGTGATGCGATCATGAACATGCGGAAATATTGTTGGTGCCTGTTTTCATGCACTTGATTTTTATAGCGGAAGATCAACAGTGAAGCAGGGAAACAACCAATGAGCACCACAACAAAATGATACAACAGAAAACCACCATGCCCGGCATCTTTTGTTTTGAACAAACGTATCTGGTATGTGATAAATTCATTTACAAACCACCAGCCATGCTGTGCGATCTCGAGTCCAAACCAGATCATCGTCACCAGCAAAACGATCAACCCCCAGATGAGATAATATTTGATCGACACCCAACCTTTCCATCGATTAAAGAGAAGAAACAAACCATAACTCAACAATACCACCAGCATGGCAACAGGTCCTTTTGTTAGTATAGCAATTCCGGTAAACAAGGCGGAGAAGATCAAATACGGCATAAATTTTTGCCGTTCTTCTTTTGCTGAAAGAAAACGACTGAGAAAATAAATACCAAGAAAAATAAACAGGTTAAACCAGGGATCAATGATGCCGCTCTTAAAATATAAATGAGGAAGAAATGTGCCGGCATAGATCAATACCCACCAGAAAGCAAACCGTTCGTTGTGTAACCGTTTTCCGATTCCAAATAAGATCAGCAATGTGGTAATGCCACAAATTGCATTGGGCAGACGTGCTGCAAATTCATTTACCCCAAACAGTTTCATAGCGGCTACCTGCATCCAGAAAAATAATGGTGGTTTTTCCCAGAAGGGTTCGTAGTTGATTTGCACCTGCATATAGTTGCCGGTCTCGATCATTTCCCTTGCACTTTCGGCAAAGTTGATCTCGTCCCAATCAAATAAAGGAACATTGCCCAGCGAATGAAAAAATAAAAGCGCAGCAACCACTGCAATGAGTAAATACGATGCAATACGGTTCATGATGGTTACGAAGATAAAAGAAACTTGAGGAAAGGGTTGCCAACCTTTTAATGAATTTATGAGTTCAGACGTAAATGCTGAAGGTTGGCAACCCTCAATAAAAAAACGGGAGCTGCAAGCTCCCGTTTCAATTGTGTAAAGTTTATTTCATTAGCCCAGGTATCCTTTTAAAAGTTTACAGCGGCTGTTGGTTTTTAGTTTACTGATCGCTTTGTCTTTAATCTGGCGTACACGTTCACGTGTAAGGTTGAAACGTTCACCAATATCTTCCAGGCTTAACGGATGATCAACACCAATACCAAAGAAATAGCGGATCACATCCTGCTGGCGTTCGGTTAATGTTTTGAGCGAACGTGAAATTTCTGTGTGCAATGATTCGGTATGATCCAATGCTCCGTCGGTAGAACCGGCATTGGGATTTTCCATCACATCCATCAGTGTATTTTCTTCACCATCACTTAATGGCGAATCCATACTTACATGGCGTGATGAAATACTGAGTGTGGATGATACTTCTTCAATTTCGAGTTCCAGCATTTCTGCCAGTTCTTCAGCCGAAGGCTCACGTTCATACTCTTGTTCCAGTTGCGAAAAGGCTTTGTTGATCCTGTTGGTTAATCCAACTTTATTCAGTGGCAAGCGAACAATACGTGATTGCTCGGCCAGTGCCTGCAGAATACTTTGACGAATCCACCAAACAGCGTAGGAAATAAATTTGAAACCACGGGTTTCATCAAAACGTTGTGCGGCTTTGATCAATCCTAGATTTCCTTCGTTGATCAGATCGGGGAGAGAGAGGCCCTGGTTCTGGTATTGTTTGGCAACAGATACTACAAATCGAAGATTGGCTTTTGTTAAACGATCCAGTGCACGTTGGTCACCTTGTTTAATCCGTTCAGCAAGTTTTACTTCTTCTTCAGGGGAAATTAATTCCACTTTACCGATCTCCTGCAGATATTTTTCAAGACTCTGCGATTCACGGTTTGTGATGGATTTTGTGATTTTGAGTTGGCGCATGCTCATAAGCTTTGGTTTTAGGTTACGTTGATGTGTTTCATAGTTCCGAACCATTTTTCCCCAGTTATGTAATAAATCACAAAGAAAAAACCTTTACATTACCGGGGTATTTGGCCTTAAACTGACTCCTAATTTAACCTTAATTGCTAAATCAGCCAAAAAAAAGCCCCGTCTGGCTTGAATTACGGGGAAAATACCCTTTCTTGTTTAATCTTTTAAAAACTTAGGTTAAACAAGAATTAAAAATTAAAAATTTTGATTACTGAGTTATTTTTTTATTATTGCACCAAATCGCTTTGCGAAATTGAAAATGAGTAAGAAAGTTTTATATACACTGGAATTTCCTGTAAGGTGCTCGCCCGGTATTTTGTACGAATTTTTAGCAACACCATCCGGATTGCAGGAGTGGTTTGCCGATAAAGTGGATGAGCGTGACGGAATTTTTTCTTTTAACTGGAATGGTTCAGATGAAAAAGCTGAATTACTGGAAAGTGAATTGGATAAGTTTGTCCGTTATCGCTGGACCCATTCTCCGAAAGATGAATATTTTGAATTCAGAATTGAACGTACAGAAATTTCCAACCAAACGATTTTGCTGGTAAAAGATTTTGCTGATAAAAAAGAGATCAAAGACCAAAGCAGATTGTGGGAATACCAGGTGAAAGATTTATTTCACCGTATAGGAAGCTGATTGATTTGTACAAGTTGCACCAATTGCTGAAAAGTTTCTTTCAGCAATGCTTCTGCATTATTCCATTCTTCAAAACTGATTTGAAATGCGATCTTCAGTATTTTCTTTTCTGACAGATCCTGTTTATATTCTCTTAACAGCTGCATGTTATTGTTTCTGAAATGGTGCAGCCATTCTTCTTCGCTTACATTGATCCATGCATTGTTGAACACTGCTGTTTGTAATTGCTGCTGTATGTTACTGCGGAATTGTGTGAGATATTTTCCTTTCAACTGAAGGGTAATACTGAAGAAATTTCCCCACCAGAAAAATGTGCGGATAGCCAGCACATGTTCTTTACTGAAACAACGTGGATAGTCCAGCATTACATACGGAAGCCCTTCATAGTTTTCGCCCCTGGATATTTTCGGGGAGTTCAGTAATGTTTCAGCAGGTAATTGCTGCAATGGTGGATGCGCTTGATAGTGCTCACTCAGGTTTCCAAACAACAGGTATACTTTTTCAATGATCCGGTTCTTTGTTAAAATCCATTCAGCATCTGTTACTAATTGCTGCTCAAAAGCCGAAAGACTTACATTTGCTGAATCCTGCATAAAAAAGAAGCTCAGTGATTAAAAAGTTAGACAAACTTATTATAAAAGCATTTATCGGGCCTTTTCTTGCCACTTTCTTTATTGCATTGTTTATCCTGGTGGTGCAGTTCTTTTGGTTATACATTGATGATTTTGTAGGGAAAGGGATTGATACCATTACCCTGTTGCAATTCATTGCGTATGTAAGCACCACATTGGTGCCGCTGGCATTACCGCTGGGTGTGTTGCTGTCTTCCATTATGACATTTGGTAACCTTGGTGAATCGTTTGAGCTGGTGGCTATTAAAAGTGCCGGTATCCCGTTGATACGGTTTATGCGACCGGTATTGGTTGTGTCGGTTATACTTGGTGTGGTGGCATTTGCATTTGCCAACTATGTAATTCCGGTTGCTGAATTAAAAATGCGCACATTGTTGTACGATATACGTGTGGCCAAACCCGCCTTTGATATCAAAGAAGGAATTTTTTATAAAAAACTGGATGGGTATACGATCAAGATCGGCCGCAAGGAAAACGATTCGATCATTTACAATGTAGTGATCTATGAACACAACTATGCACTGCAGGATAACATCATCCTGGCAGAGAAGGGAACGATGACCATTTCGCCCGATCAACGTTTTCTTGCATTTAACCTGCAAAACGGATGGCGCTACCAGGAAAAAGGAAATGCAGGTACCACTGAAACAGAATATTATCGGTTAGGATTTCGTGAATACAAAAAAGTATTTGATCTCAGTTCCTTTAAACTTAACAAAACGGCCGACTCTACTTTCAAAACGTATTATAAAATGCTCAGCTTAACACAGCTGAACACAGTGGTGGATTCGTTGCAGGACAGGGTGAAAACCCTGCATACAAAGGCCCGTCGTGATCTGCGGCCCACGCTTCCCCTGCAATCGGTGCCGGATAGTGTTTGGAAAAAACACAAACCACTGGCAACAAAAGCAAAGTCGATGGAAGAGTTGATCCCTGATTCATTACGGCGGAATATTTATTCCAATGCCATTGCTAAAATTTCATCGGCCAAAAGTTCAGTAGAATTTTTATCGTACGACTATGTTGAGCAGCAAAAACAATTACGCTTGCATCAATTGGAACGGCACCGGAAATTCACTTTATCCTTTGCGTGTGTTGTATTGTTTTTAATTGGTGCACCGCTGGGTTCCATCATCCGCAAGGGAGGGTTGGGGCTTCCATTGGTGATCTCTGTCTTTTTCTTCATCGTATTTCATATTGTAAATACCACCGGCGAAAAATTAGTAAAAGAAGATGCTATGCAACCAATGGCCGGTATGTGGCTGTCTACTGCACTGTTAATACCCATTGGATTGTTTCTTACCTGGAAAGCTATGCAGGATTCAAACCTGTTTAATGCCGAATTTTATTATCGTACGTTGCGGAAGCTGAAGCTGAGCCGCTTTCTGAAAGAAAAACAATAAAGCGGGAGCCATTAGGTTGTAACTTGTACTCACAAAAAACAGTTCATATGCCACAACATATTTCACGTCGCCGTTTCTTAAGTCAATCTACAAAAACAACGGTTGCAGTAACCGCTGCAAGTATTGCCGGTGCTGATTTGCTGGCTGGTTGTGTATCAGCAAAAGTAGTTGGCGGATCCTCTGCATTTGTTGGTTTTGAACAAACGCCATTACCGTATGCGTACAAAGATCTGGAGCCTGTGATCGATGCAATGACGATGGAGATCCATTACAGCAAACATGCAGCGGCTTATGCAACCAATCTGCGTGATGCTGCCAAAGCAGAAAATATCGATCAGTCGAAACCTTTGGAAAATATTTTCAGCAATATTGCTGCTTATTCGGCGAAGGTTCGTAATAACGGAGGCGGGCATTACAATCATGAATTGTTCTGGCGTTGCATGAAGCCTGACGGAGGCGGTCAACCGACAGGACAATTGCTTTCTGCCATTACCCAATCGTTTGGGAGTGTGGAAGCATTTCAAACACAGTTTAGCGATGCCGGCAAAAACCGTTTTGGAAGCGGGTGGGCCTGGTTGTATGCAGATGCAGATAAAAAATTAAAAGTTGGGTCTACTCCCAACCAGGATAACCCGTTGATGAATGTGAGCGAGATTAAAGGAACGCCATTGCTTTGTCTCGATGTGTGGGAACATGCTTACTATCTCAAATACCAGAATAAACGTCCCGATTATATAACAGCCTGGTGGAAGCTGGTGAACTGGGAGTTTGTACAGCAACGGTTCGCAGCATTATAACGTACTACTACCGCTATCAAAAGAGGTGCAGTTACTGCACCTCTTTTTCATTTGTATATTACCGATTTGCAGTATTGCAGTTGCATCAGCAAAGCAGTAACTTACTGCAAACATTTTGCAACATGTCAACAGTTACCATTGCCACTTTCAATTGTGAAAACCTGTTTCGCCGTTACCGCTTTCAGAAAAATCTCACAAAAGAACAGGTAGCGAAAAAAATTGAAGACGGCTTTATCATTGACAAAACAGTGTTATCGACCGTGAATCAAACCGAACGGAAATTAACAGCCGATGCCATCAAAGCTACCAAAGCAGATATCGTGTGCCTGCAGGAAGTGGAGAATATGGACACACTGAAAAATTTTCTTTCGGAATACATGTCTTCTTCGGGTTACAAATACAGGATGTTGATCGATGCAAACGATCCACGCCTGATTGATGTGGCCATCATCAGCAAAATACCGATCAGCTATGTAAAAACACATCAATATATGCGCAGCGGTTCCAGTGCTGTTTTTTCCCGTGATTGCCTGGAAGCAGAATTTATGATCGGTGGAAAAACACTTACATTATTTGTCAATCATTTTAAGTCGATGTACGATGCCAGCAATCTTACACCTGCACAAAAAAGGGCGAAGACATCGGCACGACGGGAGTTACAGGTAAAGGCGGTGTTGGATATCATCAAACAGAAATACAAAAACAATCCGGAAAAAGATAACTGGGTGGTACTGGGCGATTTGAACGATTATCCCGATGATAAATCAAGTTTGAAGCAACTGCTGGAAAGTAAATGGATGGAGAACATTGTACAAACAAGAATAACCGACCCATCTGAACAATGGACACATTATTGGGATACAACTTCGGTGCCGATTGATGAGCGCTACAAACAGATCGATTATATTTTTCTTTCCAAAAAACTGGCAACAGCGAATCCTGCTGCTGTTCCTGTTATTATTCGGAAAGGACTTATTACAAAAGCTGCTAACTATACCGGACCGAGATTTACCGGTGTTACGGATAAGCAGGGAGCATCCGACCATTGCCCCGTGGCAGTAACGATAAACGTATAACGGGAGTTGCTGAAATAGTCACGGCCCCTGCAGAAAACATCTTCACATTAGCAAGCAAGCGGGAAGTAGCATCTGCAGAGACCGTTATGGGTGCAATATTAACGAAGGAAAAGATACAATGTTGCAAAACTTCTACACATCCTTCCTTCTTCACAATTCTTTAACCAAGACGCCTTTGCCTCCTATGCCGACTGGTGAAAAGCACCTCAACACATAGCCCTCTCTATTCAGCAAAAGTTGGCAACCTTGGTGGTAACTCCTACATTCGTACTCCACTTTACAATTCAGGATTTCTAATCTTAATTTCTATTTTATGCAGGCATGGAAAGATTACCAGGAACAGCACAAGGATCGTTTTTTAAATGAATTATTCGAACTCTTACGCATTCCTTCGATCAGTGCGAAAAGCGAAAACAAAGCCGATATGGTGGCTTGTGCAGAAGCAGTAAAACAACGCTTACTCGAAGCAGGTGCTGATACGGTTACAATTTATGAAACACCCGGTCACCCGATCGTATATGGCGAAAAAATAATTGACGCCTCCAAACCAACTGTGCTGGTGTATGGGCATTACGATGTGCAACCAGCTGATCCGTTGAACTTATGGAACAGTCCGCCGTTTGAACCGGTAATCAAAGACGGAAAAATTTTTGCACGTGGTGCCTGCGATGATAAAGGGCAGTTTTACATGCACGTAAAAGCATTGGAAACAATGGTGAAAACAAATTCACTTACAACC
>CAYMSG010000077.1:0-11165 GCA_964392955.1 uncultured Chitinophagaceae bacterium
ATCTCCGGTCAGATCTGTATGAAAGCTGATACAGGTGAAATGAAAAACGAGGATATACAAGCCGAAACCCACCAGGTGATGCATAACCTGAAAGCTGTGTTACAGGAAGCTGGAATGGATTTCAGCAATGTGGTGAAGACAACTATTTTTCTGAGCGATATGAATTTGTTCAGTGAAGTGAATGAGATTTACGGTAAATATTTTGAAGGTAATTTTCCTGCAAGAGAAACGGTGGCAGTAAAAGGATTGCCGAAAAATGTGAATGTGGAGATCAGTATGATTGCAGCAGGGTAAAGAAATAAAAAACGGTTGATCATTTGATCAACCGTTTTTGGTTAGAGTCTGATTTCTTCTTCATGATTATCGAAGAAATGATATTCAGTGAGGTGGTACGATGTATTCGCTTTCACCTTAATTTTTTGTTTATACTTCCAGCTCCACTTCATTCGCTTGGATGGGAAGCCTTTCCGTAAGTATGCCTCCATGATCGGGTGTACAGCAATAGAAAGTACTTTGTGCTTCTGCATCACCAGGTAACTGATGTTCTTTTCAATTTCATCTTCCAATATCAATGTAGAAGAAACTTTACCGGTACCGCTGCAACTGGGGCACACTTCCATAGTGTTGATATTCACTTCCGGCTTCATCCGCTGGCGGGTGATCTGCATCAATCCAAATTTGGAGATGGGAAGAATGGCATGCTTCGCTCTGTCGGCCCGCATAAATTCTTCCATGGCTTCTGCCAACCTGCGTTTGTTATCGGGCAGCTTCATATCAATAAAGTCAACCACAATAATACCGCCGATATCTCTCAGCCGAAGCTGACGTGCAATTTCTTCAGCCGCTTCCAGGTTTGTTTGCAATGCATTTTCTTCCTGGTTGGTACTTACACTTTTGTAGCCGCTGTTTACATCAATTACATGTAACGCTTCAGTATGCTCAATAATAAGATAGGCACCACTGGCAAGGTTCACCGTTTTACCGAACGATCCTTTTACCTGTTTGGTAACTCCAAAATTATCGAAGATGGGAGAGCCGTTTTGATAGAAGCTGACGATCTCTGTTTTATCCGGTGCTACTTTTTGAATATAGGTACGGGCATCGTTGTAAATGTTTTTGTCATTCACCACAATGCGGTTGAAATCAGCACTCAGCAAATCACGAAGAATGCTGGTTGTTTTATCTGTTTCGCCTAAAATTTTCGAAGGAGCCATCGCATTTTTCAGATTCTTTTGAATCTGTTGCCACATGTTGATGAGGTTGTTAAGGTCTTCGTGTAGTTCGGCTGTGTTCTTCCCTTCTGCAGCTGTACGAACGATAACACCAAAGTTTTTGGTGCGGATCGATTCAACGATCTTTTGCAGGCGCTTCCGCTCATCGCTTGAATGAATTTTGCGGGATACCGCTACAATATCATTAAAAGGAGTAAGTACAACAAACCGGCCGGGCAATGAAATTTCACAACTGAGGCGTGGTCCTTTGGCAGCAATGGGTTCTTTCAAAATCTGCACCAATACATTGGGCTTTCCATTGAGTACCTCGCCGATCTTTCCGGTTTTAATGATCTCAGCTTCGGTCTGGAATTTCCCAAAATCGCTGATACCTTCTGATTTCTCGTTGATGGATAATGCAGTAAATTTTAAGAGGGAGCGTACGTACGGACTTAGGTCGGTGTAATGCAGAAAGCCGTCTTTTTCAAAACCAACATCTACAAATGCAGCATTCATACCCGGTACCAGCTTTTTTACTTTCCCCAGGTATAAATCGCCAACAGTAAAACTGGCATCATGGCTTTCCTGATGCAGCTCCACCAATTTTTTGTCTTCTAATAACGCTATTTCAACCCCGGTTGGGGCCGAATTAATGATCAGTTCCTTATTCACTCGATACGTCTTTAAAATTGAACCATTCTTACTTCACCTGATCAGGAAGGAATGAGCCGGTAACAGCATGAGTATACAAGCAAGCACACAAATTTCTGTTTTGGCTATAGCGAAGCAGAGTCCCGTTTAAAAGCGGGACTCCGTTCAATTCAGAAGATTATTTATTCTTCTTCTTATGACGGTTCTTTCTAAGACGTTTCTTACGCTTGTGTGTAGCAATCTTATGACGCTTTCTCTTTTTTCCGCAAGGCATGTTTAATACGTTTTACGTTCGTTAAAAAATGTGTTATAATAATTTAATGTGGTCTTCGATCTGTTTCATCATTTCCGGGTTACTCCGGAATTTCCCCTGTGCTTCCAACGCTTTTACTGTTTCTAAAAACTGCTGGTACCACTTTTTTGCATTTGCTTTATCGCCACTCTTCTCATAAGCATCAGCCAATCGCAACTTTACTTCCAGGTTTTGCGGTTCCAGTTGTGTTACTTTTTCAAAACGCTCGATGGCTTTCGGCCACTGTGCACTGATAAAAGAACCAACTCCCAGCATATATTGGGCAAATGCATTGTCCGGATTTTTTTCAGCTACTTCACGAATCAGGCCTATGCCTTTCATGGGTGGTTCACTGCCGCCGGCTCCAAAAAAGTAGGTGCTTCCAAGCCCAACTTTCGTAGAATCATTGGCGGGATTCAGTTCCAATGCCTTTTCAAATAACTCTTTTGCTTCCTTTGCCATCCATAGCTGGAGAGGCTGTTCGGTTACCGTTTGCAGCTCCTCTAAAAACAAATGGGCAGCAAAGGTGAGGTTTTTCTCCGAATTTTCCAACTTAGCAGCTTCTGCAATGTATTTGGCATAGGGCACAAAGGCACCTATGGTATCCATCCAGAAGGCCGATAATTTGCGGTATACCTGAATTTGTTGATTTTTTACATCACCCCGTACAACTGAGTTTTCCCATTCTGTTACTTTTTGTAACTGAGCAGGACTCAATCTTTTTTTCGCCAATCCAAGCATGGTGGGGAAATCAAGCAGGGTTGTGTTTGCTCCTGCGGGGGCAGTGGCAGCCGTTTTTGAATGATCGTGCCCGGCATGATCATCTTCTATTTTTTTAGGAACTGTTCTGCCAAAAAAATACAAAAGAAAAACTGCTGTGATTGCAGCAGTTACATAAATAATTTGTTGCCTGTTCACGCTTTTCAATTGAAACGCAAAGCTACAGGAAGAATGGCATTAAATACCTGTAAAGTTGGCTAAATTAACTTTCATCATCATCTTCAGGTTGCTGAACAGCACCGCCTTTATAGCTGGTTTTCACTTCCTGTACAAACTCTTTTGCAGGTTTAAATGCAGGAATATAATGTTCCGGAATATGAACAGCCGTATTGCGTTTGATGTTGCGGCCAATTTTTGCAGCACGTTTTTTTGTGATAAAACTCCCAAAACCACGGATATAGATATTCTGACCCGCAGAAAGAGAATCTTTTACCTCTTTAAACATGGTTTCAAGTGTAACAAGCACATCCACTTTGGGAATGCCTGTTTTTTCGGAGATTTGATTCACGAGATCTGCTTTTCTCATGGGCAAAAAATTTAAGGGTTGTGTTTATTTTGGTCTAATATCCTGAAATATTTTCAAAAACTGAAATATTTGGCCAAATTTCTTCCAATAACTTGTTGATAATGAACAAAATGCCTGTTTAGTGGGTTTCATTGCTTTTATTTGTACAAAATCGGCAACTTTTTACAGGCAATGGGAACAAAGGAACTTTCTGCTTTTTTTCGAAAAAAATTACTGCAATGGCATCATACTGACAATAAGCGTGATCTTCCCTGGAAGCAGGAAAAAGATGTGTACCGCATCTGGCTCAGCGAAATCATTCTGCAGCAAACCCGTGCCGGGCAGGGATTGAAATACTACGAACGTTTTATCCAAACCTATCCAACCATTCAATCACTGGCCAACGCACCTATTGAAGAAGTGTATAAACTTTGGGAAGGACTGGGTTATTACAACCGTTGCCGCAACCTGCATGCTACGGCTCAACGAATTGCATTTGAGTTGAAAGGGATTTTTCCAGATACCTACGATTCCATCCTGGAACTGAAAGGCATTGGTCCATATACAGCAGCTGCTATTTCTTCATTTGGTTTCGGGTTACCCTATGCAGTTGTGGATGGAAATGTATTTCGTGTGCTGAGCCGTGTGTTTGGTATTGAAACCGCCACCGACAGTACCGCCGGAAAAAAGCTGTTCCAGGAGCTGGCGCAGCAATGTTTGGATACAAACGATCCGGCTGAATACAACCAGGCCATTATGGATTTTGGAGCAACTATTTGTAAACCTGATGTTCCGGAATGCAAGACTTGTGTTATGAAAAAACAGTGCGTTGCTTTTCAAACAGAACGGGTGAACGAATTGCCTGTAAAGGAAAAGCAAACCAAGATCAGGAACCGCTGGTTCCGGTTTTATATATTGGAACGGGATGGTTTGTTTGCCGTGCAAAAAAGAACAGGAAAAGATGTGTGGAGTAATTTATATGAATTTCCCAACGCTGAGTTTGCTTCTGAAAAAGAGTGGAAAAAAATGACCGACGGTTCAACGGAAACATGGTTGAAACAAAATAATATCAAACAAAAAGCAATACAGGTAAGTACAACAAAACCCATCAAACAACAGCTCAGCCATCAAACCATTTATGCAACGGCTACATTATTCAGGTTGAATAAAAAAACCGCAGGCAGCAATGAATGGGAATGGAAATCTGCCAAACAAATACAACAATTACCATTTCCGAAACTGATCAACGATTTTTTGAAAGCAGGTGTTCTTGAATTATTTGGCCTGATTAATGGAACAGTTAAGCAAAAAACGTAATTTAGAACTAACAACGGAGAACGTTTGGAACTGATCCATTTATTCAGTCATAAAATTTATACGTATGAGAGGAGTTAACCGTGTTATGCTGATTGGCAATCTTGGAAAAGATCCTGATGTACAGGTACTCGAAGGAAATATTGCTGTAGCCAAATTTCCACTGGCAACTACTGAAACCTTTAAAGACCGCACCGGTAAACTGGTGAGTCAAACCGAGTGGCATACAGTTGTGCTGTGGCGTGGGCTTGCCGAGCTGGCACAGAAATACCTGCACAAGGGAAGTCTTGTTTACATTGAAGGCCGTTTAAAAACCCGCAGTTGGGAAGATAAAGAGGGCGTGAAAAAATATGCAACAGAAGTGGTAGGCGATAACCTGATTATGCTGGATAAAAGAGCCGATGGAACAGGACGAGCCGAAGGTCCGGATTCGTTACCCGGCTATCATGGCGATGATATTCCTCCTATTGGTGAGCCCAGTGCTGATTTGCCGTTTTAGGAAATACCGTTGCGAATCTTATTTTTGCCGGCATAGCGGCGCATTGTTCACTTAATCTACATGCTTTGGATTGTTACCACGTCAGCACTTCGTTCTTACTATCAATTAAACCGGTGCTTTTGGCTATTAACAGCCAGGGACTAACCTTACTGGTAATTTTATTCCTGTTATTATTATTTTTCTCGTTTGTGGTAAGCGGTGCAGAAGTTGCAATTTTTTCATTGCGGTACAAAGATCTGAATGTAATCAAAACGAAACCTGATGCACCTGCCCGGCGTATTGTGAATTTGCTGGAAGAACCAAAAGTGCTGATGGCCAGTTTGATGTCGGCCAATGTAGTGTTTAATCTCTGCCTCATCTTTCTCACCAATTACCTCATTGATGAAGCACTCAACCTGCGGCATAATTTATTTCTGGTTGAATTTATTTTAAAGGCAACGGCTATTTCTGCATTAATTCTGTTGTTCTGCGAAATATTACCGAAAGTGTGGGCATCGCAAAACAATATTTTCTTTGCGTATTTCGCCAGTTGGTGGATCGATTCCATTGTGTATCCATTGTTCAAAACAACCGGAAGCTGGCTGGCCGGATATACTGATAGTATTGAAAAACGGATGTCGAGATATCAAACTTCTTCCTTGAAATCGGATGAACTGGATTACGCAATTGACCTGATGAGTGAAGAAGAAGCCACGGTAAAAGAAAAACAAATTCTCAAAGGCATTCAGAACTTCAGCAACATTACGGTAAAGCAGATCATGCGGTCCCGCCTGGATGTAAGCGGGATTGATTACACAATTTCATTCACCGATCTTATTACCCGTGTACAGGAACTGCATTACAGCCGGTTACCGGTATATAAAAACAATCTTGATGAAGTGGTTGGTATTCTGCAAACAAAAGATCTGTTGCCGCATATCAACGATGCAGATGGATTTCATTGGCACCAACTGATGCGTACACCTTTCTTTGTGCCCGAACAAAAGCTCATCGACGATCTGCTGAAAGAGTTTCAGCAAAAGCGGATCCATTTTGCAGTGGTAGTGGATGAGTTTGGAGGCACAAGCGGTATTGTAACGATGGAAGATGTGGTGGAAGAAATTATCGGTGAAATAAAAGATGAGTTTGATGATGAAGAAAGCGTGAACAAAAAAATTGATGAGCACAATTATATTTTCGAAGGGCGAACCATGATCCATGATGTATGCCGTACAATGAATCTTCCGCCCGATACGTTTGATAAAGTAAAAGGCGAAAGTGAATCACTGGCCGGACTTGTACTGGAGCTTGCCGAACGGTTACCACCGGTAAATGAAGTGATTGAAACTGGCGATTTTCAATTCACCATTCAGGAAGTAAGCCGTAACCGTATTGAAAAAGTGAAAGTGACCATTAAACCGATTGATTAATATGAAGCAATTGCATAATCTTAGTTTACATTTTATTCATAACGTGTTGCAGTTTGGTAATAGATTCCTACTTCTAACTTCTTACTTCGTATTTCTTCTCTCTATTGTTGGCTGTAATTCCGATCCTCGTCCACGACCCAAAGGTTATTTTCAGATCGATTTTCCGGAGAAACAATACAAGTTGTTTGATGAGCCCGGTTATCCTTACACATTTGAATATCCAGTTTACGGGAGCGTTTTAAAGGATAGTACTTTTTTTGATAACCAACCGGAGAATCCATATTGGATAAATCTTGACTTTCCCGAACTGGCTGGTCGTATTCACATCAGCTATAAATCAATTGGTGGTAACAATAAATTCAGCAGCCTGGTTGAAGATGCATTCAAAATGACGAGTAAGCATAGTTTAAAAGCATCTTCCATCGATGAAATACCAGTTAAAGGTGGTGCAGGTGTTACCGGGTTCGTATTTGATGTTGGCGGAAACGCAGCTACAGGTAAACAGTTTTTTGTAACAGATAGTACCAATCATTTTTTACGGGGCGCTTTGTACTTCAATACAACACCCAATTACGATTCCATCCGTCCTGTTGAACAATTTCTTTACAAGGACATGCAGCATTTGATACAAACGTTGAAGTGGAGAGGGTGAGAGGGTTAGTAGCTCCATATTTTGTTTTCCTGTAATTCTTCCTTGGCAGCAATGACTGAATCAGCTGTTACAGACTTATCTTTGCCGCATGATAGCAATCGAAAATGTGTACATCAGTGATGAAGTAGTGGAGGAGCAGTTTGTGTGTGATTTGCAGAAATGCAAAGGTGGCTGTTGCATTGATGGGGATGCCGGCGCACCACTTACAAACGATGAATTGCAAGAAGTGAATACTGCGATTGCTCATGTAAAGCATTTACTTACCAAAGAAGCACAATTGGTAATTGAGACGGAAGGAAATTATACCTACGATCGTGAATTTGGCTGGGTGACCCCCACCATCAGCAATGGCATGTGTGCATATGGATTGGTAGATGAGCAGGGAATCGTAAAATGTTCGTTTGAACAAATGTATAACGAAGGAAAGATCAAATGGAAAAAACCCATTTCCTGTCACCTGTATCCGATCAAGATCAGCAAGAGCGAAAACACCGATCAGGAATATGTGAATTACGAACCACGGGACCCGATGTGTAATCCCGGTTGTGCATTGGGGCAAAAACTGAAAGTGCCCACTTACGTGTTTTTGAAGGAAGCCATCGTTCGAAAGTATGGGGAAGAATTTTATGAAGTGCTGACGCAGATTGCAGATCAGTATTATTCTAACAAATCAAACAAGTAACTTTAGTGTATGAGCCAAGCCGCCGATAAATTTATAGCCAAGAGCACCATTAAATCTGCTGATCTGGATCACAGGCGTACGATCAATTTTAATATTGGCAAGTACAATGCAAAAGTGCCGGAAGGCAAGCAACAGTTTACACAAATGCTTACGGCACGTGAACGGGCAAAGAATGTGAAATGGCGTGCATTGGAAACACTGGATCAGCAACTCGAAGAATTTGAATTGCAGTTTACACGTCGTGGCGGCAAAGTGATCTGGGCTGAAACTGCAAAACAGGCTTGCGATGAAATTCTGAAAATATGTGAAGCAAGAAATTGCAAAACATTGGTGAAGAGTAAGAGCATGGTAACAGAAGAAATTCACCTCAATGAATTTTTAGAAAAGAACAACATTGAAAGTGTAGAAACTGATCTAGGTGAATATATTCAGCAGCTCGATGGTGAAGCACCTTATCATATTGTTACACCCGCCATGCACAAAAGCAAGGAGGATGTAGCGAAGTTATTTGCTGAGAAATTAGGAACTGATCCAAAAGCAACACCAGAGCAATTGACATTGGTTGCCCGGAAAATTCTCCGTGAAAAATATGTACAGGCAGAAGTAGGAGTAACAGGTGCCAATTTTATCCTGGCCGATGTTGGTGGTATTGCTGTTACAGAAAACGAAGGCAATGCACGGTTGAGTTGTTCATTTCCGAAAACACATATCGTAATTGTTGGTATTGAGAAAATGTTGCCAAGCATGCATGATCTTGGTTTGTTCTGGCCGTTGCTTGCAACATACGGAACAGGTCAGCAGGTAACAGTTTATAACAGTATTGTGCTTGGCCCAAAGCAACCCGGCGAAACAGATGGACCCGAAGAAATGTTTGTGATCTTGTTGGATAACGGACGGACAAATGTGTTGAAAAATCCTGCCACACGTGAAAGTTTGTATTGCATCCGTTGCGGAGCCTGTTTAAATGCTTGTCCTGTTTATAAAAATATTGGTGGTCATAGTTATGGCGCAACCTACAGCGGACCCATTGGTAAAGTAATTACCCCACACCTCAACGATCTCGACGAATACAAACATCTGAGCTATGCCTCATCATTGTGTGGTAACTGTACAGAAGTTTGTCCGGTTCGGATCAATCTGCATGAACTCTTATTGGAGAATCGTCACGAAGCAGTGGAACAGGGCTTCTCTTCGTTTGGTGAACGCATGGCTTGGAAAGTCTGGAAGCGTGCTTCATTAAGTCGGAAGATGATGAACATGGGCAACAACAAGATCAAAAACTGGGTGATCAACAAATTTGTAAAAGACTGGACAAAACATCGAGGCCCCATGAATTTTCCTGAGAAAAGTTTCAACCAGCTTTGGCAGGAACAGAATGGCAATTAACAGGACGCATGCTTGTTTATACGGCACATATTACTCCACGCATTTCTTACATACTTCAGTATTTCAATGAACAGCTGTTGATCGATGCAAAGCTGACAGATGATATTGATCGTTATCGTTCGTACAACGGAGCGAAACTGAATTATTCTGATGAAAGGATAGATGTTGCAGAGTTTTTTATCAAGCCGGTCGGCTTGTTGCAGCAAAACTTTATCCGTAAGCAAAAAATTCAATGCTTTGATTGGAATGGTACCAAAGCATTTTTTCAAACAAATGATGATCTTGGTTTTGATCTATTTGCAGCGGTGTTTTTTCTTATCACCCGTTACGAAGAATATACGGAATACGAACCGGATGAATATGGCCGTTATGCGCACTGGAATTCATTGGCATGGAAAGAAGGATTTTTGCATCAGCCGCTGGTTGATATTTGGTTGATTGAATTTGGGAAACGATTAAAGACAAAGTTCCCATCAATCGCCATTCACCACTCACCATTCACCTTTGTTCCCACTTACGATATTGATATTGCCTGGAGTTTCAAGCATAAAGGTTTCTGGCGAAGTGTTGCTGCATCGCTTAATCATCCTTCATCTATTCCAAAACGATTAAGTGTATTAAACGGCAAAGAAAAAGACCCGTTTGATTCATACGATTGGATCAATGAACTGCATGAACAGTATGAATTAAATCCCATCTTTTTCTTTTTGGTAGCAAGGGATAAAAGCGAATACGATAAAAACATTTCTCCAGCGAAACTTTCGTTACAACAGTTGATCCGTTCAACTGCAGCGAAAGCAACGATTGGATTACATCCTTCTGTACAGAGTAATGTAAATAAAGCGTTGTTAACAAAAGAACGGGATGAGTTACAATGGATCAGCCGGAAAAAGATTACACAAACACGATCTCATTATATCCGTTTTCATTTGCCACATTCCTATCGTGAATTAATTACAGCAGGTTTTATCGATGAATACAGCATGGGCTATGGAACAGTGAATGGATTCCGTGCATCAACCTCAAAATCATTCTTGTGGTATGATCTGGAAAAGGAAGAAGCAACTTCTCTCCGTATTCATCCGTTTGTTTACATGGAAGCCAATTCGTTTTACGAGTTACATCATTCGCCAGCAGAAGCATTGGCAGAGGCGAAGCAGTTAGCAGAAGAAGTGAAAAAAGTTGGCGGCACTTTTATTACTATTTTTCACAACCACATGTTGGGAACTGATCCAATGTTTAATGGATGGAAGGAGATGTATGAAATTTTTGTAGCAGAAGTATCCAAGGATAATTGATGAATTTGAAAGTGGACTTTTATGAGGAAGAAAATATTGACAGCGCTTTTATTTTTAATTTTTGCTAAGCTTGGTGCAAGCCAATCTTCGGTGGTAGATGAAGTCTTTTATAAAGACTGCAGCAACGGTAGAGTTGATTGGGATACGTTGTTTTTTTATGATAAAATGATAGCATATGCTTTTATTGCTAGGTCCTATACGTATACTGGTCAGGACGGGAAAAATAATTTTGAAGGAACAATAATATTATTGGTTGGGAAGCATGAGATTGACAGTATTAATATGATTCGACTATTTCATCAAATTAGCGAAAGAATTAAACTTGACAAGTTCATTATCTTTAGAAGTTGCGCAGCACATAATCTCTACTTTTCTGCAATGGGACCAAGAGATGAGCGCCAAAGAAATTATTTGCGGGAGAACTATATAGGAATATTTGACAAATCAAAGACGAAGCTTTAACCCTTCACGCTATTGCTCATTCTT
>CAYMSG010000078.1:0-11156 GCA_964392955.1 uncultured Chitinophagaceae bacterium
AATCACGACTGTCAACTGCATAAAACGGATCTTTCAGTCCGTTGAATACGGCTTCTTCTTCAGCACCGGAAATAAAGTGAACGGGGAAAACACCAAATGCAGTTGACTTACGTGCACACACATTTCCAATTTTGAAATAACGACAGGCCAATTGAAACGAATGACAAATGAAAAATACATGCTTCTTTTGTTCCTGCAGCGGATTCTCATTCCACGCTTTTACCTGTGTGATCCAGTTGAAAAACGTATTCTCCCATTCCAGTCCTTCACTTTCCAAAGGACTGCCGGGACCACCCGAAGAAATGAACACATCATAGCTGAGATCGGGTACTTCGTTTTTGCGGCGCACATCAAACTCATCCCATGTTAACTGGAGGTGGTATTCATCAGCAAACAGATTCAGTATTTCACGGATACAACGCATCCCCTGGTTGGCATGACCTTCATACATATCAAGAATTGCAACACGTACCTGCTTAACATCAGCCATAGCGGCAAATTTATCGAAAAAATAATGTTTGAACAGACATTCAACTATCCACAAATGTGAAAAAGGAAAGGGCTGCAATTTTTTGCAGCCCTTTGAAATATGAAGAATTGATACAGGCATTACATACCCATATCCATTTTTTTCTGTTTTAAACTGTTCAGCGATGGATCCATTTCGATGGCTTTATCACAAAGCGCCACGCCTTTGTCTTTTTGTCCCATCTTTTGATATGCCATCCCAATCATATACAATGCACGGGCATTTTTATTATCGGCCTGCAACACCATATCCCAGTTGTTAATGGCATCCTGGTAACGACCGCCTTTGTACTGCGATTCGGCCAATGCATAACGCACCGTTTGACTATGCGGACGTTTTTCAATTGACTTCTCCAAATACTCGGTTGACTTTGCAAAATTTCCGAGGTTCATGTAGCAATAAGCTACGCTTTCGAAGTAATCAGCGTTTTGTTGCCAGCCTCGTTCTGCGGCCAGTTCAAACATCGCAATGGCATTTTTATCATCAGGGATTGCATAATACACCATTGCCATTTCATACACATAACGTGCATTTTTAGGATCGGCATCTGCTGCTTTCTTATAGTAAGGAATGGCTTGCTTGTAACGCTCCATTTCTAAATAACTTCTGCCAAGTGTATAAAACAGCACCGGGTTTGTGGTATCTGTTTCCATGGCATGCAAAAGCCGGTTAATTGCCTGCGGATAATCTTCCAGGTAATAATTGCACATACCGGTTATGTAATGCATGGGCTTATCCTTGTGTGCTTTTTCCCATTTTGATGTAAAATTCAACGCATCCTGGTAACGCCCCATGTTGAAATAAAGATTGGCTAACTGCTGAAATGTTGCTTCATTATTTGGTTCCAGATTATGCCATCGTGTAAAAGCATCCACTGCCTGGCGATAGTTACGGCTTTCGAGCCCCCATTCGCCCATTGCTTTCAAGGCTTCCACATTGCTGGTGTCCCATTTTACAGCTTGCTCAAACAGGTTCATCGCCAATTGAATGCGCCTTTCTTGTTTGGCCACGATTGCTCTCTGTAAAACGGCATTGGAACTGTCACGGTTTTGTGCAAAGGAACCGTAGGTGAGTAGTAAAATGAAAGAAAAAATGAATAACTGTGGTTTCATGGGATAATCATTTGGATTTTATAAAAGTAACGATAATAAATTTACTGACAAGCGTACTTTTACGAGCATAAACCCTGCCATTTTTTTTGTATTTAGGGGGATTACCTTAGCAAAACAGCACCCAAGGCTGGCAGGTTCACATTCAGTTCGTAACAGCCAGTTTCAGCATCCACTTCACGAACAGCAATTTCAGGATTCGAAACATCACCGGTTCCCCAGTACCTGGCATCGTTGCTGTTGAACAGTTCTTTCCATTCCTGTTTGTTTTGTACATGGATTTTCCAATCGGTTCGTACAACGGGTGTCATATTCAGCACCACCAGTATATCTTCATCGGGGTTCTTTCCTTTGCGGCGATAAACGATCACGGACTCGCTTCGGTGGTTCAGATCTATCCACTCAAAGCCAAACTGGTTAAACTGATTTTGATACAAGGCAGGTTCCGATTTCAGTAAATGACAGAGATCCTTCACGCATTCCCTGGCTCCCTTGTGTGGGGCAAATTGCAACAACTCCCACTGTAATTCCGATTTGTAATTCCACTCGCTGGTGGCACCAAACTCATTTCCCATGAACAATAATTTGCCGCCAGGATGGGTAAACATATAGCTGTACATCAACCGCAGATTGGCAAATTTCTGCCATTCATCGCCGGGCATTTTGTAAAGCATGGGGCTTTTTCCATGTACCACTTCATCATGACTGAGAGGTAACATAAAATTCTCGTCATAATAATACATCATGCTGAAAGTGAATTGATCCTGCTGATGTTGCCGGTACAACGGATCCTGTTTAAAGTACTTTAATGTATCATGCATCCAGCCCATCATCCACTTCATTCCAAAACCGAGTCCATCACTGAATGTGGGCTTGCTTACACCCGGCCAATCGGTGGCTTCTTCCGCAATTGTCTGCACATCGGGGAAGTCACGAAAGATGGTTTCATTCAATTCCTTGATAAAGGCAATAGCTTCCAGGTTTCCATCGCCCCCAAATTCATTGGGTTCCCACTGCCCAGCTGTTCGGGAATAGTTGAGCTTAAGCATAGACGATACCGCATCAACCCGAATGCCATCAATATGATATTTCCGGAACCAGTACATGGCATTACTGATGAGGAATGATTTTACCTCGCCACGCTTATAATTGAAAATATAGCTGTTCCAATCGGGATGATAGCCCTTGCGCATATCCGCATACTCGTAGGTGTGTGTACCATCAAACATAAAAAGCCCATGTGCATCGTATGGAAAATGCGAAGGCACCCAATCGAGGATCACACCAATGCCTTCGTTATGAAACGCCTCCACCAGCTGCATAAATTCCTGTGGTGTACCGTAACGGGATGTGGGTGCAAAATAACCTGCTCCCTGGTAACCCCAGCTTCCATCAAACGGATGTTCCATCACCGGCATTAACTCCACATGCGTAAAGCCCATCTCTTTTACATAGTTCACCAGCTTGTCACGAAAAAAATCATACGAATGATAGACCTCTTCGTTGTTTTTATCAGGACGCATCCAGCTGGCCAAATGCACTTCGTACACACTCCAGGGAGCATCGAGCTTATTGTGATTTTTCCGTTTTGTCATCCACTCCTCATCGTTCCATTCGTACTCCAACTGCCAGGTACGGGAAGCTGTTTTTGGACGCACTTCCCAAAAGTTTGCATACGGATCGCCTTTGTCTAATTTCTGACCGGCATATCCATGAATATGATATTTATAAGAAGAGCCCTGTGGCAAACCCGGAATAAACCCTTCCCATATCCCCGATTTATCGAGCCGCACAAAGAGGGGATGTGATTCTTTATTCCAACTATTAAAATCGCCCATCACAAAAACAGCAGTTGCATTGGGAGCCCAAACTGCGAAATAATAACCAACGGTTCCTAAGACCTCCATTTTATGCGAACCGAATAACTCATCACAACGATAGTTCGTACCGTTTTGAAAATTGGCAATATCATCGCCCTCAAAGCGTGAATAATTCCATACCGGCTTTGTTGTATCTACAAAATGATAGTCTTCGTATTTTTTTATTTCGCTCATAGCAGTTGTTTTTTAAAGATGGCATCACAGTTATTTACCTAGCAACACAGTTATAAAAAATCATTCTTCCGTTTATATGGAAATATAACACTTTAACATCTTTCATACACCTTGTAAACTAAAAAGATTCTAATATAGCATCCGATTATCAACCAAAACCGTTATCATCAACCATAACCAACACCATGCAATTACCAAAACTCCTGTTGCTGATTGGCATACTGCTGTTCAGTTCGTTTCAATCTTTCAGTCAACAATCAAAAATTTCCGGGCATATCACCGATACCAGCACTGGTAAAAAGCTAAGTCAGGCCGTTGTATCGCTGATCCGCTCGCAGGATTCTGTTCTTTCAAAGTTTACCCGAACCAATGAGGACGGATACTATGAGATCAAAAATATTCCCAACGGGAAATATGTGCTCATGGTAAGTTTTCCCGGCTATGCCGAATTCGTAGATGAACTGGAACTGAACGGCGATGCAGTTGTAACACGAAGTGCCACCATTATACCACGCAGTAAACTGCTGGAAGAGATCATCATTCAGCAAAAAGTAAGTGCCATCCGCATCAAAGGCGATACCACGGAATACAAAGCCGATAGTTTTAAAGTAGATGCCAACTCCAATGTGCAGGAATTGCTGAAACGATTACCGGGGCTGCAGGTAAATTCCAAAGGAGAAATTACAGCGCAAGGACAAAAAGTAGAAAAGATATTAGTAGATGGCGAAGAATTCTTCAGCGATGATCCGGCTGTGGTAACACAAAACCTGCGGGCGAATCTGGTTGATAAAGTACAGGTGTTTGATAAGAAAAGCGAACAGGCCGAATTTACGGGTGTGGATGATGGACAGAAAACAAAGACGATTAATCTTGAATTGAAAGAAGATAAAAAGAAAGGCTATTTCGGGAAAATTGAAGCAGGCAGTGATTTTGATACCTACCGATCGGGCAAAGCGATGATCAATTCGTTTAAAAAGAAACAAAAGATCGCCGGCTATATTACGCACAACAACACAACATTTGAAGGACTGAACTGGAACGAGCAACGCAACTTCGGCAGTTCAGGAAACACCAACATGGAAATTATGGACGATGGGGCGATGATGATGTGGACCGATGGCGGCGATGATTTTGCACGAGGTCAGGGATTGCCACAATCAACAACAGCCGGTCTTTCCTATATCAACAAATGGAACAAAGACAAGAACAGCATTAACGGCAGTTACCAATTCAACGACCAGACAGTAACCGGCCGTAACGGAAGTATTACACAAACACTGTTACCTGATACAAGTTTTACGAATACAACCACTGAAGTCTTCAATACATTCCGTCGCAGAAACAAATTGAATCTGCTGTACGATTGGAATATTGATTCAAGCAGCAGCATCAAAGTAAAAGCAAGCGGTTCGGTTGTAAACGGACAACGGGAGAATATCTATAACGGAGAATCAATCAGTGAAGATGGCCGCACCATCAATGAACAGAACCGAAGAACAACCGCTGTTACGGAAAACCAGGATTTCACATCAGAATTAAGCTATCGCAAACGCTTGAAAAAAGCAGGGCGCACGATCAGTTATACCGGTAATTTCAGTATCAATAACAAGATCGGTGATGGTTTCCTGTTTTCTGATAATACATTCTACGACGAGACCGGGGCACAATCCGGTTTCCAGGAGTTTGATCAGAAAAAAACCAATAATGAACGGCAACAGGTAGTTCAGAACAGTTTGATCTATACTGAGCCGTTAAGTAAAACATGGTTCTTAGAGCTGACGTATAGAAATAATTTCAGCCGGAATAATGCAGAACGGAATACACTGGAGAAACCATTGTTAAACGACAAATACACAGAGATCGTTGATACACTGAGTAATCATTTCTTATTCCAGACAAACGACCATAACGGAGGATTTTCATTCCGTTTTAATGGTAAAAAAATTGTTACCTCCTTTGGTACAGCAGTTGGTCGTACCAACTTTAAACTGGAAGATGTTAATACAAAAGAAATGCGCAGCATTGGATTTACAAACCTGTTGCCAAGAGCAAGCATCCGTTTTTCGCCCAAAAAACAAAAGAGCTTTACACTGTCTTATAACGGGAATACACAAAACCCTACCCTCCAGCAGATCAACCCGATCATTGACAACATTGATCCATTGAACATTACAGTAGGTAATCCTGAACTGAAACAGGCATTTCGTCATAATTTCTCCCTCAATATGAATGATTACAAGATCATCAAGAGCAGAAATTTTTATTTGTCTGGTAACTTCTCGTTTGTAAACAATGCCATCACCAATTCAAATACGATTGATGCGGGTGGCCGACGCACCAACAAAAGTATCAATACAAACGGGAACTACAATGGCAGTGTTTGGTCGATGTATGGATTTGAGGTAATAAAAGGTGTAAACCTGAACTTCAACGGAAGCGGTAGTGTAAGCCGATTTATCAACGAAGTAAACGGCATCCGTAACGTGAGTGATAACTATAGCGTAGGCTTGGGTATGGGTATTGGAAAATGGAGCGACAAATGGCTTAGTTTTAATTTAAACATTGAGCCACGATATAACAATTCAAGGTCATCCATTAACAAAGGCATTATTACGCAATATTGGAGTGCCAGTGCATACCCCTACCTTGAAATGAAATTCAAAAAACAAAAATTGTATTTCAACCTGGATGGCAACTTCACCATGTACCAGCAAACCACAACATTTGCCAACCAGCGAAATGTATTTTTGATCAATACCGCTGTACGTAAAACATTTGGCAAAACAGAGGCATTTGAATTGAAATTATCGGTGAACGATTTACTGAATCAAAACCTCGGCATCAGACGAAGCATCAACAGCAACTTTATTTCTGAGAATACATTCCAGAATATCCGCCGGTTTGGATTGCTCACCTTCACCTGGAATTTTACAAAAAACGGCTCACCGTCTAATTTCTAACTTGGTTAATCGCATAACATGAAAAAATATTTTATACTGCTTACAATTACGCTTGCCGGCTTACTGGCAACTGCCCAGGTAAAATTCATAGGCAGCGGACGTATTGAATTTGAAAAGAGAACCAACCAGTTTGTTTTTTTTGAAGGAGAAAATGAAGACAATCCATGGGTTGTGGAAATGAAAAAGGCGTTTCCCAAAATGGTAAGTGAAACCTATGTGATGGAGTTTAACGAAGAGAAAAGCATGTACAAACTCCTGAAAGAAGATCCCGTTGGAAAATACGTGTGGGGACGTAAACCAAGCGAAAGCGATGTTGTGCTGAAAGATGTGCGTACTAACCAGATTGCGTTGCAACGTGATATTTTTGAACAAACCTATCTCGTAAAAGACAGCATCCGGAATTATCAATGGCGCATTACCAACGAAACAAGAACCATTGCCGGTTTTGAATGCCGCAAAGCCGTTACCATCATTTGCGACAGTGTGTACATTGTTGCTTTTTATACAGATGAAATCACCGTGAGCAGCGGCCCCGAAAGTTTTGGCGGCCTGCCAGGCATGATACTCGGCCTTGCTGTACCTCGTTTACAAATGACCTGGTTTGCCACAAAGGTTGAATTGAAAGAACCTGCTGCCACCACTCTTGCACCGAAACAAAAAGGGAAAACTGTTACATGGAATGCGTATGAAAAAGATTTGAGCAAAGCCATGAGCGATTGGGGCAAGGAAGGCGCAAAAATTTTGTGGGCCAGTTTGCTTTAGCTGTTAACATAAAAACCGAAATACATCAGGCAATGGTTATAATTACATTGCCTGTTTTTTTTCCTGTTTCTACGTACTTATAAGCGGCTACAATTTCATCTAAAGGATAACTCCTGTCGATAACAGGTTTGAACTTTTTTTGTTCTGCCAGTTCTTTTAAGAACTGAACGTCTTTTTTACTGATCACCGGTAACGGGAATAATACTTTTCGTCCGCTGCCTAATGGAGTAAGCAATGCAAGAAACACATTTGCCCCTCTTTTACCAAGCTCAGTTGACATGTAAATTCCCTTCGGCTTTAATAGCTTCTTACAAACAGAAAAGGAGCTTTTTCCAACCGCATCAAAGATCACATCAAACTTAGTGGCCGTATTTGTAAAATCAGTTTGCTGGTAATCAACAACCACATCGGCACCAAGCGATTGTAACAATGCAACCTGCTTTGTGCCACAAACGGCTGTAACATTTGCACCCATTTGTTTTAACAGTTGTACAGCAGCCGAACCAATTGCACCGGTTGCTCCATAAACCATTACATCATCACCGCTCTTTACATTTGCTGCACGCAGATCGCAGAGTGCATAATGCGACCCTTCGGTTAATGCAGCCGCATCATGAAAATGAAAACCGGCAGGCATTTGCTCCACTGCTGCTGTCTCTTTGATCACAAGATATTCAGCATGTCCGCCAAACTCTACATCGTTATAACCAAATACTTTATCACCGGGTTTGAACAATGCTACTGCAGTGCCAACTGCTTCCACTTCACCGGCAAATTCACAACCCAATGTTTGATAACGGGGTTTAAACAAGCCACTGAAAAAACGGGAAATAAAATATTCTGCACTGCGAAAACCACAATCGGTTCTGTTAACTGTGGAAGCATGCACTTTCACCAGCAATTCATTGGAAGCCGGTACAGGTTTAGGTACTTCAAGAATTTTTACAACTTCCGGCGGACCGTAGGTTGTATGGATAGCTGCTTTCATATTTGATGAATAAGGTATTAATCCAAAAATATATCAGAGGTTTTTGAACCGCATGTTACAACTCAATTATTTCAACTCCAGCACAAGGTTCGACATGGGCATCAATGGCAAATTCTTTTCCAGCCGGAATGTTACACCTGCTGCAACATCCAATGCCGATTGATAGCCTTTTAAACGTTCTGCAAAACGGGTAAGATCAATGGTCTTGGGTTCTGTGTTGGTGTTCATTACACACATCACCGTTTGCTTTGCATCGTACCGGAAATAGACATACACACCATCGATGGGATAAAACTGCATCATCTTGCCGGTTTTAATCGCAGACGATGTTTTGCGGTAATTCGCCAATCGTTTGATGTAGTTGAAAACGTTGTTTTCTTTTTCTGTACGACCGGCTGCTGTAAATTTATTGTCTTTATCGCCATCCCAGCCACCCGGGAAATCCTGCCGGACATAACCATCATTGGGCGATGTAAAGCCGGTCATCAGTATTTCATTGCCGTAATACATTTGTGGAATACCCCTGAACGTTAGCATCCACGCAAATGCCATTTTATACTTTGATGTATCCTCTCCCACCACTGAATAAAAACGTGGCAGATCATGATTGTCCAGAAAGATCACCTGCCGCATTGGATTCTTATACACAAAGTCCTGCGCTGCTGTTGTATAAAGTTTGTTGACCCCTTCTGTCCATCCAAACTTTTCGTTGCAGGCCGGTTGAATACCATAAAATAAGGTTTGAAAATCGGTTGTTGCCTGCAGGTTACTTCTGTAGCTGATATTGTAATTGTTTTCGCAGAAATAACTCTGGTTGGGTACTCCATGCACCCATGTTTCACCAAAAATGCTGATGGAAGGATATTCATCATACAATGCTTTGTTGCAACGATTCATAAATGCAAGATCATTGTAAGCGTAGGTATCAATACGCCAGCCATCAATGCCATATTCTTCCACCGTCCACACCGCATGCTGAATTAAAAAGTTAGCAACAAAAGGATTGCTTTGATCCCAATCGGGCATCGATGTAACAAACCATCCATCGCTCATGATCTTTTTGTCAACTGATGCCGCATAGGGATCAAACAGTATCTGGTCTTTGTAATTTGTTTGTGTGAATTTGGGCCAGCGATGAAACCATGTACTATCAGGTTGGTCTTTAAATAAAACATGATGAAGCCCCACATGATTGTACACCGCATCCTGGATCACCTTCATTCCTTTTGCATGAGCTGCATTAATGAGTTTTTTGTAGGCTTCATCGCCACCTAATCTTCTGTCAACACGATAATGATTGGTAAATGCATATCCATGTTCCGTACGCTCGGGCATATCGTTTTCAATAACCGGGTTGAGCCACAAAGCAGTAACACCCAGATCATGCAAGTAATCAAGTTTGTTTTCTATTCCTTTCAAATCGCCGCCATGACGATTGAAAACCGTATCACGACGCAATGTTTGATCGAGCATACCTGGCACACGATCGTTGGAAGGATCACCATTGCTGAAACGATCAGGCATAATCAAATACATCAGATCTGATGAAGTAGCGCCGTTGGCAAAGGCCAATCCTCTTCCCGGTCGGCGTGACTGCAATGCAAAATCAAAAATTACAGCTTTGCCATTTGTTGCTTTTGAACGGATGGCCACCTTTCCTGGTTTTGCTGTTTGTGAAATTGTAACATCGAGTATCACATAATTCTTATTCGAAAATGTATTCACTTTATTAAGTTTTACACCGGGATAGCTGATGGCAAAACCAGTATGCTTCCCCACATCTGCACCGTGGATCATCACCTGCAGTTTGTTGTACTTCATTCCGATCCACCAATTGGCAGGATAAAGGTTATAGCTGTTTTGTGCAAATGAAACAGTTACAGCAATCAACAGAATTTTTATTGACAGTAAGATTTTTTTCATAACGTTAATTTCCTTTTAAACGTAAATTAAGAAGAGCGGCTACCAGCATTGAACAGCCACCTAACACAATGGTGTAGATCGCATTTCCATCGAATATATTTTTTGTAAAAAAACCAAGCAGTGTTGCTGCAAGTATTTGAGGAATCACGATAAAGAAATTGAAAATACCCATGTACACACCCATTTTATGTTGTGGCAATGATTGTGTTAACATGGAATAAGGCATCGCCAGAATACTCGACCACGCAAATCCTACACCTGCCATGCTGATGATGAGAAAATTTTCATTCTTGAATAAATAGAACGAGATCAAACCAAGTCCACCTGCTGTAAGAGCAATCAGGTGTGTAATGGGCCTTGAAAAACGTTTGGACAGTACCGGCAGAAAGAAGGCAAACAATGCCGCAAAGCCATTGTACCATGCAAACAACACGCCTACCCAATTACCGATCCGGTTGTATTCGGGTGAACTTGCATCGGTAGTGCCATACAAATGTTGTGCAAGTGCGGGTGTAGAATAGATCCACATCGCAAACAATGCAAACCACGAAAAAAACTGAACAATGGCCAGCTTCTTCATTGTGGCCGGTAGAAAATTTAAATCATCCATAATTTCTACAAGGCCATTGTCTTTTTTACCGGCATGAAATAATCCTGCCACAATTTGAAATAAACCAAATGCTGCCAATCCGCCTGATAAGACATACAATTCTTTTTCGAGCGGCTCAGCTGCACTGCGGTTATAAAAAAACAGAAAAGCTGTTAATGCTGCGCCAACAGCAAACCATGTACCTCCTCTTTTATAAAATGTAGCAGTGCTTGTTTTGATCT
>CAYMSG010000079.1:0-11145 GCA_964392955.1 uncultured Chitinophagaceae bacterium
AAACACGTGTATCAAGATGTGGTAAACGATTTTTGATGATGGTGGCTACTTCGTTTGCACCACCTGTTTCATCGCCTTCTGCTACCACGATCATGTTTACGAGTTTTTTGCGACGTTCTTTTTCTTCCAGCGAATCAACTACCAGTTCCAGGTCGGTTTTTGTTTCAGGAATCAAAATATGTTCAGCACCGGTAGCAATACCACTGTGTAATGCAATATAACCGGCATCACGCCCCATCACTTCAATAATGAAAAGACGGTCGTGTGCATCGGCTGTATCACGAATTTTATCAATCGCTTCTACGGCAGTATTCACAGCCGTATCGAAACCAATGGTAAAATCGCTGCCGGCAATATCTTTATCGATTGTGCCGGGCAAACCAATACAGGGAATATCGTGTTCGTTTGAAAATTTTTGTGCGCCACGGAAACTGCCATCGCCGCCAATGATCACCAGACCATCAATGCCGTGTTTTTTTAAATTGTCGAATGCTTTTTTACGACCGGCCGGTTCAAAGAAATCTTTACTGCGTGCTGTTTTAAGAATGGTTCCTCCCCGCTGAATAATGTTGGCGACGCTGCGGCTGTGCATGGGAACAATGTCATCATCAATCATTCCCTGGTATCCACGCATAATACCAAACACTTCCATATTATGATAGAGGCCTGTACGTACTACAGCCCTGATTGCTGCATTCATTCCGGGTGAATCACCGCCAGAGGTTAAAACGCCAATCTTCGTTACTTTTTTGCTCATTATTAATCAATTAGTCATTCAGGTGTTGGGAAAGCGATCATCGTTTTCAGTAAGTACCCGATTTAACGAAGGGCCAAAAATAAGGAAATGCCATGATAACACTTGTTCGCCAACAGGTTTCAAACGTTTGCAGCGCAATGAATTAACAGCAAATGGTCTTTTGCAGTCAGCGGATGCCTTTATTTGTGCTGAAAACAGAATTTGCGGATGATTCTTATCAGAATCACTTGTATTGCATTGATTTTTAATAACAGGTTTCAATTCATTTCTTATATTCAGTTTATGAAAGTGTTGGTAACCGGCGCAAACGGACTGTTGGGTCAACATCTCATCCGCCAGTTGGTGGATGAGGGCAAGTTTGTGATCCATGCTGCCGGCAAAGGCCCCAGCCGTTTATCGTATGGCGAAAAAAATGGAGTTACCTACCACCAGCTTGATATTACCAATTTCAAAAAGTCGCAACAGCTGGTTGAAAAAATTTCACCCCATATCCTCATTCACGCTGCAGCCATTACACAACCCAATGACTGTGCTGCCGATAAAACCACTTGCTGGAAAACAAATGTTGGGGCAACCAGAACGTTGTTGAAGGCTGCACAAAAAGCAAAATCCTATTTCATTTATATCAGCAGCGATTTTGTATTTGATGGAAAGGAAGGACCTTACGACGAAACGGCCACACCCAATCCCATAAACGATTATGGCGAAAGCAAACTCCTCGCTGAAGAAATGGTAGCGATGAGTGGTTTGCATTGGGCCATTGTGCGTACGGTGCTGGTGTATGGAGGAAAAGTTCCCGGAGGGCGACCCAATTTTATTCAATGGGTGAAAGAGAAACTCTCGGCTGGTGAAAGCATTCAAGTGGTGGATGATCAGCTTCGTACACCTACCTATGTAGAAGACCTGGCCAAAGGCATTTTATTGGTGTTGATGAAACATGCAAAAGGTGTGTATCATATTTCGGGAAAGGAAATGTGCACGCCTTACCAATTAGCTGTAACCGTAGCAGATATTTTACAACTCAATACAGCGCAGATAAAACCTGTAACCGCCGCCACTTTCCGGGAGCCTGCAAAACGCCCTCTCAAAACAGGATTTATTATTACCAAAGCAGTAAAAGAACTGGGTTATGTACCGGTAAAACTCGAAGATGGATTAAGACGGGTGTTTGGAGTGTAACAGAACATTTTTCTCACACAAAATAGCATATGAGTGAGTTGAAAGCATATACGGGTAAACAGTTGCAAACAGCAATTGAAATGCTGCAGTCGTTTACACCGGGTGCCGATGCTGAAATCATTCATCAACTCAGAGTAAGCCTTAAAAAAATAAAAGCGGTACTTGTTTTCGCAGCCACACTTCATCCTGAAAAAACAAAAAAGATCCGTAAAAAAGTGCAGGTGCTGTTTCGTGCAGCCGGTTCGGTTCGGGAAGCACAGTTGCAGTTACAATGGTTAATAAAAAAAAGATACGTTCATTTGATTGAAGCAGCAAAGCTGGAGCAAAAAATAAATGAAGAGGAAGTGTTATTGCTGTTGCAAGAACAAGACTACCAGGACAAGCTTGCTTCAGTTACTGAAGATTTACTGAAGCTGATCCGGAAAATAAAACAGGAGCAGGTAACAGATTATGCCGTTCAATTGAAAGAAACGGTACAACAACAATTGAAAGTTGCAGTAAAAGAAGAATGGCATGCATTGCGTAAGTTGATCAAACAAATGTTATACGTCCATCATTGGTTGAGCGAGCAGGAGAAATTAAAGATCATGCCCGTTCTTTCATATCATGTATTTGATCAGTTGCAGGAACAGATCGGCACCTGGCACGACCTGGTTGATCTGCAGCAATGGTTAACCGATCAACAGTTTTTCCTGCACCAGGAGCCTACTATTAAACAACAAAGCACGAAAGCATCCGCTCAATTACAAGCAAATCTTTTACTGCAGGAGCAGGCTGTGCTGCGTCAATTGCTGGTCATAAAAAAGCCGGTCAAACAAAAATGATCGACCGGCTTTGTTCCATGCGCATTGCTTTATTTGAGTGGAAGAAATACTTCTGCCATCATACACCTGGCGCTGCCGCCTCCATTGGTTTCAATGGTGCTGAGGTCGGAATGGATGATGGGATTGTAAAGTTCGAGTTTACGGATCTGCTCCCCGGTTAATGCGTTGTAAGCCTGGCTGCTCATGATGATGTAACGTTGACCGTTTTTGTTTTGTAACTGCAGCATATTGCCTGCAAAGCGGTTCATCTGCTCGTACGAAATTTCGATGATCTCTTTTCCGCTGTTCGTGATCATATTAACTACACGTTCCCGTTCAGCTGTATCACGAATGCTGTCTAAGCAAATTACTACATAGGCATCGGCTACACACATCATCACATTGGTGTGATAAATTTCGCCACCGTTTTCATCTACACTGTAAAAACTGCAAGGCGTATAATTCATTTTACTGCACCATTCTTCAAATACGGCTTTATCGGTGCGGGGCGACAGACAGGCGTAGGCAATTTTCCGATCCCTGTCTAACACCATGCTGCCGGTGCCTTCCAGAAAATGGTTGTCGTTTTCTTTTGCTGTAAAATCGATTTGATTGGTTACGGCAAACTTTGCTGCAATGGTATCTAATACATGTTGTTTGCGTTCTGCTCTTCTGTTTGCAGCATACATCGGGTACAGTACAATACTTCCATCAGCATGAAAGCTGATCCAGTTGTTGGGGAAGATGCTGTCGGGTGTATGTGGTACCGGCGTATCGTTTACTACTGTTACATCAATGCCTGCTGCCGTTAATTTTTGTACAAAGCCATCAAATTCTGCTTCGGCTTTTTGCTGTGCATTTTCATTACTGCCCTGTTGCTGAAATGCATTGTTGACTGCTGTTTCCGCATTAAAATCAAACGCAACGGGTTTGATCATTAATATGTGTGAGGTGGTTTGCATTTTTTAGTTTATTGTTCATTTAGAAAATAGTTACGGGTTATGGGTTAAGAGTTGAAAGTGGCGTACTGCACTCGTAACCCCTAACCCGTAACTCATAACTTATCTCGTAACAGAGGCATACTCATACAATGGCTGCCGCCTCTTGCTCTCGACAGTTCGGCACTTGGTAATAAGATCAATGTGTTTTCGATTGATTCAGGATCAATCCCGTTTTCGAATTGTGCAAATGCTTCAACTGTTGTAAGAACATTAAAGCCGGCTGCTTCAAATGCTTCGGCTGTTTTATCGTTACGGTCGTAACCGATCACCACGCCTTCTTTAATAGCAACCACATTGCAACTGTCGGTCCATTGTTCCCGTTCATCATGCGGGAATACATTGTTACCGCTGTAAATAATTTTTACATCAGAAGGCGCTACGCCAAAATCATCAATACTGATTTGGCGGAGTAACGATTCAATGCCTGTTACACTTTGTGCCACACTGTAATCTCTTGTGCGGATATAAGGTTCATTCGCCGGTTTACGGAACTGTAGTATTTCCACCTGTTCCATTTCCAGCTGACGTGGATTGTGCGACAGTTTGTTTACATAACTGTGGCGGCTGATATGCTCGGCTTTTAAGATGCGTTCGCTGAAACGACCGTACAACACCCATACATTTCGTTTTACCTGTGTAAAAATGGTATCGATGTGCATCTGGGCCCGGTTCTTCGGGATTTTTACAACGGATATTTTTTCAATACCCAATGCTTCATTGCTGAAAAGTGTATGCACAATTTCATTTACCGCACTGCTGCTGGTACGTATGCTGCAGCCGATCACAAAGTGTTTGGGATGGATCATCATTACATCGCCTCCTTCAATGGTGATGATGCGGTGCCTGCGTTCTTCTTCTTCGTACAAAAAGAAATCGCTTTCTTCGATGATCTCCATTACTTTTTGCGGTTCATCTTTAAAGAAATAATACAGCGATAAAAACTTGGTGAGCAACGATTCTCTTCTGCGTGCAACAGTGGCCATGCGGCTCAGCAGAATATGATCTTTCACCATAATGCCGATGTCACGGGTAAAAATAAAGTTGGGAATGGGAGGGAAGATATATTGGTCTTCCGGTGTACCCATGGCTTCGGCCGGTAAAATACCGGTGATGAAAATTTTGGCCAGCAATGCAGCGTCCTGAATATTTTCCAGTTTCTGCTGAATGGCATAACTCGATTCTTCGTATGAACAAATGGCCGAGATCAACCGCAGTTTTACTTTTTCATCTTTGATAATTTCAGCGAGCAGTTGCTGCGTGTCCAGCACTTTTTCACTGTTGAAATATTCGTCTTTGCCGGGAATGTAGCACCACGATTTTTTATCTTCTTCGGCTGTTTGCTGGTAGTTGTTGATATAGTTTGCTTTTTCCCGGTCGAGAAAATACAATAAGAGTTTAACGTAATGGTTGTACTCTTTCTGCATTTTATTGAGGTGTACAATATCATCGTACAGGTTGTCGGCAAAGGTGCCGGGAATGATTTTTCCGATACCGCCATCGGGGCTGTGGATCAGTAATTTTCGTAAACGTCCTAATTCGTTTTCAACGTAATAATTATGTTGAGGCATAAAAAAAGTATTTAAATGATAAGTGTTTCGTTCTTGAATATAGTGAAAACAGGGAGTTGTTCAGTCTGTAACCTGTCATTCTTCATTCAATCAAATGAATGCGCATGTGTACGACGGTTAAACTGAAAACAAGTTGGAATAAGAGAATTAGTAATCGGGCAAACTGCCTTCACCTGCAGCGATCAGGTTTAGGAAATATGGCAGCAAATTATTTGTAGTGATATGTTTCTGTAAAAACATGCTGCAAGATAAGGAAAAAGAGTTGAAGGCTGGTGGTGAGACGTGAGTGGTGAGTGGTGAGTCGTGAGTGCCGGGCTGCAAAATGCTGATCGCCTGTGGTATGTGGTTCATCGAGCGTAAACTTTATGGAGCGGAGAGATTATTTACCCCCTCTTGGGAGGGGAACTCAGGTGGTTACACAGAAAGCAGTTAAGAGGGGTGGGTTAAAAGTAACAAGCTTCATTGCGGAATAATCAGGTTTTGCCGTTATTTAATTAAATTTGATAAGTAACTTCAAATCGTGGCAGAATTCTTAAACGGTGAAAGAAAGGATGTTTTGGTTCAGGCAAAGGATTGTAAAGTCTTGTAAAAGAGAGCGGCATTAACGTCGAAGCCAGAAATAACACTTTCAATTGAAGAGGATCGAGCTTGTAGTAAAAACTTATTAAGAAATGGGCAGCAGTGCAAAGCACAAATAGCATTAGCTAAATTTGTAAAAATGAAAGCACGGGATGTAATAAAGCTGATTGAAGAAGATGGGTGGTTTTTGGTACGGCAACGGGGCAGTCATAAACAGTACAAGCATAAAACAAAGAAAGGATTGGTTACTATCGCAGCCCATAAAATGAGTGATGAAGTTGCTCCTGGAACATTAAACAGTATTCTCAAACAAGCACAGATAAAATAACAGTATATGCGGAAGTATTTGGTAGTATATGAAAAGACAAAAACAGGCTATTCGGCTTATGTGCCGGATTTGCCGGGTGTAATTGCATCGGGCAAAAGCAAAGCTGTTGTTGAGAAAAATATTTTTGATGCCATTCAGTTTCATCTGGACGGATTAAAAGAAGAAAAATTACGCATCCCAAAAACAAATGCAGAAAGCGAAGTGTTTGTTTTTTCAGTTTAATGCTTGCCCTGCATACTCAATCCCGATCAACTCAAAAAACTCATTCTCTTTCATTTCTTTTACCGCACCTGGTTTTAAATCAGCAAGCATCAGGTTGCCGATCGATACACGCACCAGTCGTTGGCAACGGCGATGTATTGCTTTCACCATTTTGCGTACCTGGTGAAATTTCCCCTCCGTTAATGTGATCAGCAGCCAGGTATGCGGGTATTGCTCACGGGGATCTTCCATATGCGGACAAATGGTGCGGATATCTGCAACAAGTTCAACAGCCGTGGGAACAGCAAGGTAATCCTGCCCGTCTTTTACAGTAATGGTTACACCGGTTTTCAGGCGTTGCAGCAACTCATCGGTTACATTGTTGTTCACCATTACCGCATAGGTGCGTTGGTGTTTCTTTTCGGGATGAAACAGCAAACGGGTTACTTTTTTATTGGTGGTGAGCAGGAGTAATCCCTCTGAATGATTGTCTAACCGGCCAATGGCATGTGTGCCTTCCGGAAAATCAAACTCAAGATCGCCCAGCAACCGCACATCATGCGAACTGATAAACTGCGAAACCATATTGTATGGTTTGTTGATGATGAAATAACGGTGCGGTGAAGTAGACATGTGTAATTGGGTGCAAGATTACAGCTTTTGCTAGTTAAGAACGGCATGTTATTAAAGAACGTTTTCAGGCGAAGTCTGGCGCAGCCGACTCGCCGTGTTTCGAAACGAAGTAGTTATATAGCGAAGAATGAATTTACTGACGGCGAGTGCCACAAGGCCAACGCACATTGCTGTCTGACACATCGCCTTTGATGTGCATAGACTCGGCAGCAAAAAAGGAAGGGAATAGAACGTCTACACGTTGGCGAGGACGCCAACATGAGGACAATTTAGCTATAGTTTTTTTGTCTTACCCATTTTTGCAAGTGAAGTAATATTGGAAATGTTACTATTACAAACCAAATCATCGTATGCCGAGGTGCAAAATTGTAAATGCTATTTAAAACGAAAAATAAAGTACAATAACAGATACAAAGTAGGGTGTCTATGGTTGAAACTTGTAAATCAGAATATCTGTCAAGATGCATTTTTTTTGCTGCATGAAGTGTCTGCTCATATTTAGTATGTTTTTCTGGAAGAAATGCTAAAAGCATATAAATGTTTTGTACAACATAAACAGAAGAGATGCCAACAAAAAAATATTGAATTGCAACTTCAACGCTTGTCAATAGACTGTTTTGTTGGTCAATGTCTCCATTACTAAAAACATTAATAATATTATCAATAGCAAAACACATTAGAACAAAACTGCTCCAAATGCTCAAAAAAAGCCTATTTGATTTATCTAATTTTATTTTTGTTAAGGCATTAATTAACGAAAATAGAATTGATCCAATTATTATAACAAGAATTAAAGCCTTTAAAAAGGTCATGTTTTCAAAAAACTTGTAGTCAAGAAGCCAGTATATGAGAGCCAATGATTGTAATAATGTTGTCCCTTCTGTTTGTTTACTTGTAACTTCTTTTTGCTTGAGAATAATAACTCCAATAATAAAAGAAATTAAGAAAAAATATGGCCAAAGTTCGATGTGGTTTTGCAGGTTATAAACTCGTTCTCGTTTTCCAGGTAAGAAAGTAAATAAGCTGACAAAGAAGGATACTGAAAAACAGTTTAAAATGCTATTAAGCCGTTTAAAAATAAGCGAACTTTCAAGGAGTAGTCCCAAAAAAAGAGCAATGAAACTCCAAGTGAATAGGCGTTTGTTGTATTCCAGCCCTTTCAAAACTATTACGTATGTCAATAACAAACTTAAACACAGAAAGAAAATTGTCACAACAGAAACGCCTGGTTTAGGAGTTTGGGTTTTACTTAGTTTGTGTTTAGCCTTTCGTTTCTTTTTCAAATCGAGTGCGATTAAATTACAATTACAACAAATATATAAGATATCAACTGCCGCATTAGCAAGGTTTCAAATTTGAAAATTACCAATTTACACTTCATTATTCCATACTGTTATCAATACAATCCAACTACATCTCCCAACTTCCCCACAACCTTGAACCTAACAAACATATCCTCACTATACCATTTTTCTTTTCTGGTTTTTTGTATCACATCGGCATGCTTCGGCATTTTGTAGGCAAACTGTTTCATGTGTTCCTTGCTTTGCCAAACGGAAAAAGTGGCTTGTTTGTTCCAGGGGTTTTCGCCTATGCCCACCGAAAACTGAAAACCTTCCGCTTTCCGCATTTCGTTCGATACGGCTTCCACATGTTCCCAAAAACGGGAGCGTTTATCGGCATTGATGGTGGCCCGGGTTATTACAGCTATTGGGCCTTCGTATTCCGATTTTACCGGCAGTTCGCCAAAAGCCTGTTTCCCATCCCAGCTACCATGGGCTTCAATCGGCTCCAGTAAAAAGGTTCTGGTGTGGCAGCCAAAAAGCCGCCACCAGCCGGTCATGAATTGACCATAAGCCCGCAGTTGCAACTGTTCCTTTTCGGAAAAACCGGTCAGATCGTTCTTGTCCATCACCACCAAGGCACCCCATTGCTGCCAGTCGGGTGTTTTGCTGAAGGTGCCGCCCTTGCCGCAACCCAAAAGCTTGTAAAATCTTAGCCGGCGGTTGAGCCAGAGCGGCAACCGGTGCAGGGCCATAGCCAGCAAAGCGAAGTACACGAAGCGTTTTTTATACTGTATGAGGGTTAGAACAGCGTACATAATTTCAGTTGAACAGTGTGGCAATATGACAAATAAAGCCCGTTCTTGTTGAAAACCTGTAAAAAACTGTTGAAAAGAAGCAAAAAGCCTAAATTTTGTTACAATCTTAATCCCCTATATTTGTCGCCTTCCTAAATTGAAAAATAGTGCGTTTAAAGAGTTTAGAAATCAAGGGTTTTAAAAGTTTTGCCGATAAAACTGTGGTTAGTTTTGATGAGGGTGTAACCGGCATCATTGGCCCCAATGGCTGTGGCAAGAGTAATATTATTGACAGTATCCGCTGGGTAATTGGTGAGCAAAAGATCAGCCATCTCCGTAGTGAAAACCTCGAGAGCCTGGTGTTTAACGGTTCCAAAACAAGAAGCGCTTCGGGTTTGGCCGAGGTGAGTTTAACGTTTGAGAACACCCGTAACCTGTTGCCCACCGAATTCAGTACTGTAACCGTTACCCGTAAGTTTTACAAAAGTGGGGAGAGCGAATACCGCCTCAACGATGTGCAATGTCGTTTGAAGGATATCCAGAATCTCTTCCTCGATACCGGTGTAAGTACCGATAGCTATGCCATTATTGAGTTGGGCATGGTGGATGATATCATCAAGGATAAGGAGAACAGCCGTCGCCGTATGCTGGAACAGGCTGCCGGTATCACCATCTACAAAACAAGAAAGAAAGAAGCCAAGAATAAACTGGATGCAACCGAACAGGATCTGGCACGTATTGAAGATCTGTTGTTCGAGATCAACAACCAGTTGAAAACATTGGAGAACCAGGCCAAGAAAGCAGAGAAGTATTACGAGATCAAAAAAGATTATCGTGAAGTGAGCATTGAATTGGCGAAGGCGGCGCTGGAAGGATTTAACCTTACCTGGAAAGACCTTAATGAGCAGCACGATGCTGAAGTAAATAAAAAAGTGGAACTGGAAGCAAAGATCGCAACGGAAGAAGCAGCGATTGAGCAGGAGAAAGTTGGGTTTATTGAAAAGGAAAAAGAATTGCAAACCATGCAGCATGCGTTCAACGATATGCTTCAAACCTTGCGTTCAAAAGAAAATGAAAAGAATCTTGCGCAACAGCGCTTGCACTACCTGAAAGAAAAAGAAACCAGTCTGAATGACTTTTTACAGAAAGCAGGTGGACAGTTGAAAGGAATTGAAGAAAGCATTGAGTTTACGCAACTGCAGATCACAGAAGAAGATGAGAAGCTGAACGATCTCGGTTCGCAGCTAGATAGTTTACGCAGTGCCGTTGAAAGTACACGCAAAGTGTTTGATGAAAAGCGTAGCGGTATTGATGAGATCCGTAAAGAGAATCAGGCAATACAACGCAGCCAGTTTGAAGCGGAGAAGAATGTGGCGGTTGGTGAAACATCGGTACAAAACTTACAACGTACCATCTTCCAGTTAAAAGAAGAGCAAACAAACCGCAAACAACAATTACATCAACTCGAAGAAGAAAAGCAGCAGAAAGAATATGAGCTGAATAACTGTCGTGAAGAATTGCAGCAGTTACAGGAGCAACATGCGTTTACCAAAGAGCAGATCCTGCAAACACAGGAAGCCCTTGAAGGGTTACGCAATCAACTGGCTGATGAAAACAGGAAACTCGATTCTAAAAAGAACGAGCATGATCTGTTGAAGAGTCTGGTTGATTCAATGGAAGGTTATCCTGACAGTGTGAAATTCTTACACAATAATCCTGATTGGAATGTTGAGTCGCCATTGTTGAGTGATGTGATCTATTGTAAAGAAGAATACAGAACAGCTGTTGAAAATCTGCTGGAGCAATACCTCAACTATTATGTAGTGGGGAATATGAGTGATGCGTTAAAAGCAGTTCACTTATTACATGCCAATCAGAAAGGGAAGGCGAATTTCTTTATGCTTGATCAGTTCAATGGTCAGGCAGTTTTGAACGATGTTCCTGCAGGAACAATTTCTGCATTGAGTGTGGTGGAAGTGGAAGAGCCCTACCGCAAACTGGCCGAACAGTTGCTGG
>CAYMSG010000080.1:0-10975 GCA_964392955.1 uncultured Chitinophagaceae bacterium
CCGGAGTGTTTCTTGTTACAATTGGCTTGTATCTCGTGCAAAAGAAAATAACAGTTAGTAAGAAAGTATAATACAGTAATGGTAATGAATGCAGGTAGAGACATGAATACTTGCCTGCTTATCTGTAAAAAATCGGTTCATTACATGGCTTATTGGTTTGATTTCCTTTTCTTGATGATGTACTCAGACGGCAACATATTAAATTTCGCCTTAAACGCCTTCGCAAAATAGTTCGGAGTGGAGAACCCTGCTGAGTAAGCTACTTCTGCAATGGTGAGCTCATTGTTTTCTAAGAGCTCGGCAGCTTTATCGAGTTTAACCGAACGAATAAACTCCACAGGTGTTTGGCCTGTCAACTCAAGTAATTTGTTATAAAGTGTTCCTCGGCTCATGCCCACATGCCGGCTTAAGGTTTCTACAGACAACTGCGTGTCTGTAAGATTATCCTCAATATAAAGTACAATTTTTTTAATCAGTTTGTCATTGGATGATTCTGCTTTCACCTTGGGAGTTAACACCTCCACTCTTTTTGTATAGGTATTCTTTAGTGTATCATTCAGCACTAAAATATTTTTAATCTTGGCTATAAGCACTTCAAAGTTAAATGGCTTTGTAATGTAGTCGTTGGCTCCTGTTTTCAAGCCATGGATTTGATTTTTTTCATCCGTTAAAGCGGTTAACAGAATTACCGGTATGTGGCCGGTCCGTTTGTCTTCTTTAATTTTCTTGCATAGTTGAATGCCGTCCATGTACGGCATATTAATATCGCTTACAATCAAACTTGGGTGCACAGATAATGCCTTTTGCCAACCTTCTAATCCGTTGGTAGCTTCAAAAACTTTGTACTGCAAACGAAGGTTTTCTTTAAGATAAAACCGGAAATCATCATTGTCTTCCACCAATAAAATTGACGGGATGATTGATGTTGTATTGTCTTCGGAAGGTTCGGATATTCCTTCCTCGTTTATGACGGGCTCTGCAAATTCTGATGCTTGCTCTGATGGTTGAGCCGCTTGCTCGTTTGTTGTTTGCAACTCCGTAAAGGGAAGATGTATGGTGAATGTACTTCCTTTTCCAACCTCACTTTCCACTTCAATTTTGCCGCCATGCATTTTTACAAATTCTCTGGTAATTGCAAGCCCAATTCCGGAACCTTGGTTTAGTATTGATTCAGCCGTTGTATTTTGAAAAAAGCGTTCGAAAATAACTTCTTGTTTATCGGGTGGAATTCCAATCCCTGAATCTTGAATTTTCATCGCTATCCATTCTGATTGGTCGGGAGTTTTACTACTCTTCTTTTCAATCTCAAAATTGATGCTTCCTCCTTCAAATGTAAACTTGAATGCATTGGATAAAAGATTGAAGAGTATACGTTCTACTTTATCATGGTCAAATAGAGTATTGAATTTTTCAATGTCGCATGTAAATGAAAAATTGATTTTCTTCCTTTCAGATAAGTCCTGGAATGAATCAAAAACATCTTTTGCAAAGAAAATGAGGTCACCTTCTTTTACCTGCAACTTCAGTTCCTGTTCTTCCATTTTGCGAAAATCGAGCAACTGGTTAACAAGATTCAGCAAACGTTTGCCATTACGCTTGATTATATTCAGCTGAACCTTGAAGGCGTTGTTTTTTTCTTCTTTAATAAGACTGTCAACAGGGCCAAGTATTAACGAAATAGGTGTACGGAATTCATGGCTGAGGTTTGTCAGGAACTTTAACTTTAATTGATCCAGTTCATGAATTCGTTCTGCTTCTTTTCGTTCCTGCTCTGCATGAAACCGTTCCTGCTCAAGTATATACTTGCGTCTTATTTTTTCAATACCTCTGTGGCGTAGATAGGTAAGTGCAGCAACAATGATCAACGCATATAACAGGTATGCATAAATGGTACGCCAGAACGGGGGGTGTACATTTATCTTTATCGATGTTCCTTGTGTGTTCCATATACCATTATTATTACTTGCTCTTACACGAAAGACATAGTTGCCGGGAGATATATTTGTATACGATACGGTTGAAGCATTACCGATATTGATCCAGTTTTTATCAAAACCCTCCAGCTTGTATTGATACTGATTTTGCTCAGGAGCTGTATAGTTTAAGCCCACAAAACTTAAAGCAAAGTTTTGACCGTACTTAAGGTTTATTGCAGCAGCCGTAATAATATTTTCCTGTATGGGCCCATCTTCGGAGGGAACTACCGACGTATTAGAAATTTTCAGGTCGGTAATGATCACGGGCGGTACAATTTCATTCCTTTTAAGGCTTGCAGGATTGAAGTAGTTAAAGCCTTCGTGGCCTCCAAAATACAAATCACCGTTTCGTAAGCGTAAGCCTGATCCACGAATAAAAGTATTGTGTTGGATGCCATTGTGATAGTTATAGTCGTTGATTTTTTTTGTATCTGTTTCAAAGCTGCTGAGCCCCTTGTTTGTACTGATCCAAAGAAGACCGTTATTATCTTCAAGAATTTTGTAGACATTATTGTTGTTGAGTCCTTCTTTTTCGGAGTAAGAAATAAACTCGCTTGTCTTGCGGTTAAATAACCCCAAGCCTCCGCCAAACGTACCGGCCCAAATATTTCCTTTTCTGTCTTCTAGTAAGGTCAGAACCTTGTCGTTCGGCAACTTTCCATTAAAAGTTGTGTAAATGGCAAATTTTTGAGACATAGGATTATAAACAGCGATTCCTCCGCCATGCGTTGCAATCCACATCTCTCCATTTTTCGCCTCCACAATGTCCCGTATGTATCCGTTAATGGGTAATTTAAAATCGTTTGGCAAAGTGGGGTTGGGTGTTAATTTGAATAACACTTTATTTTCCTTCGTTAAAACGACAATACCATTTCCATTAGTTCCAATCCATCGGTTTCCTGTTTTATCTTCTTTAATACAATAGATCTGATTGGAATTAATATCTGTCGGTTTGGGTCCCCGTAGCAATTGTTCGTATTTACCGGATGAAGGATCATATGTAAAATATCCGTCACCATAGGTTCCGATCAATAATTGATCATTCTTTGACATTGTTAAGGTCATGATCGCAAGTCGGTTACTTTCCTGGCGTCTGGATTTAATATTGATTTGCTGAAATAATTTTGTTTTCGGATCAAACAAACTAAGCCCTCCATCATCTGTGCCAATAAAAACTTTCCCGTCTTTTGCTTCTGCGAAGGATGTAACAATGGGAGCATTTAATCCTTGTTTGTCAAAGGGATTACTTTGTACCAAATTAAACAGGGAAAGATTTTTATCATATTTGCTGATACCGCTTAAAAACGTACCGACCCAGCAAATGCCCTCTTTGGCAAGGTAAACACAACGAATACTATTGCCTGAAAGACTATTTGTATTTCGTGGATCAAACCTGTAACCTGTAATTCGTTTTGTTTTTAGATCCAGTATGTTCAGCCCTTTTGATGTACCGATCCATAGTTTATTTGAATCATCTACAACGAGTGAATAAATTACATTGCCCGTGAGTGTTTGTTGATTTCCCTCGGTATGCCTGAACCTCGTAAATTCTTTACCGTTCTCAGCTAAGACATTCAATCCATCATGTGTGCCAATCCACATATTTCCACCTTTGTCTTCTGTAATGCTCTGCACAAGGTTGTTACTTAAACTCGTTGGATCGTTTGCAGAATAAACAAATTGAGTGAGAGTGTTTGTTGCTGGCAGGTAAAGAAACAGGCCTTCAGAACTTCCAATCCACATCCTGTGTTTGCTGTCTTCAAAAAGTACATTGCAGTTTTTTGTAAAACGGGAGCCATTGCTGGTTGTGAAATCCGAGATCCGTTGCGTTTTTTTATCCAGTAAACTTATGCCGTCGTAATGACCGATCCATAACCTACCCTGTGAGTCGCTGCAAATACTTGGAATTACGTTGTTTCGAATGGCATTTTTGCCCAGGTAATCAGTCGGAAAATTAATGAAGTGATCTTTTTTTCGATCGTATAAACTTAGAGAGCCGCCGCTTGTACCAACCCATAAATTACCGTCTTTGTCCTCATGGAGCGATAAAATTTCATTGGCTTGCAAACTGGTGGAATCCATGGGTATGTTTCGATAAACCTTAAAATTGGCTCCATCAAATCTGTCCAATCCGTCGTCGGTGGCAAACCACATAAATCCATACCTGTCTCTCAGGATTGCGTTTACATTATTTGAAGACAGTCCGTCTTTGGTGGTTAGTGAAGTAAAATTTATATCCTCCTGTGCAGTGGCTGTTGAAAGCCAGGTGAAGAAACATACACAGAAAAGTAAAAGCGATGTATTCTTTGACATTTGGGCCGGCAGGCAATTGCTTTAAATGTTACATAATACTGCAGTAATTGAACTGCGACTCATGAGTTAAATTGAGGTGCGATCATTTATTTCGAAGCACTGTTTGAAAACTCATTCCATTATTTGATTCACAAAGATTTTCTGTGCACGCAAAAGGCTGCTTTGTTTCAAAATTTTACAAACGAGAACATGTTGGTCCACATAAAATTTCTGCAAAACAGAATGTAAAACTAATCTCCAAACAGCCGTTTTTACATCAAATCAAAAAAGTGGTCGCAGCTGCTAAAATAAAACTTGTTTTCTAAAGTTGCGCATTATTCCAAAAATAGTCAAAAATGTAACTATTTGATTTTCAATCAATCTAATCGGTTGCATAAAATCGCAATTGAACATTTGTTCTATAAGTTTCAACAAATGAGCCAGCCCTTGGAGGATTCAAAAATTAGTTTTGGATACACCAGAAGAGTTTTTCAGCACTGATGATTTTTTAATTGAATTGCTGAAAAAATTTAAGGTGTTACCCGGCCGGATTTTGGCAAAAGCAAGGTTGACAAAACAAACATTTGAACCCCTTGCCAGCCATTTTTTGACCGGTATTCGAACGATTGTACAGATAACCAAACATTAAAATTGAACTAACTGCTTTGATCATCCGGGAAAAGTCTCCGTGATGCCATCGCATGTGATTCAAGTTTACCATTACTAATTGCCATATGGAAGTAGTTAAAGATTTGCAACGCCAAATTGCTGAACATGAGGACATGCGTGCATATAAAGAACTGTATATGCTTTTGTTTGATGGTCTTCATCGATTTTCTTTTTCCCTCGTTAAGTCCCGGGAAGGTGCAGAAGAAATTGTATCCGATGTATTTATTAAGTTATGGCAAATCAGAAGCCAGCTTCTTCAAATTGATAATCTGAAGGCGTACCTCTACACCACAGCCCGGAATTTTTCTCTCAACTACATCGAAAAAAATGCAAGAAACCCTGCATCCCGGCTACAGGATGTGGATATAGAAACTGTTGTTGAGTTCAATAGTCCGGAAGATCTGTTTATCTCGAATGAAACAATTAAAGGAATTGAACAGGTTGTGCAGCGGCTCCCTACCCAGTGTAAAATCATTTTTCAATTGGTAAAGGAAGAAGGGATGAAATATAAAGAAGTAGCAGCTGTATTGAATATTTCTGTTTTTACAGTACGCAATCAAATGTCAATTGCTACTAAAAAAATTGGAGATGCTTTGTCGTACCGTGTTTCTGCCCGGTATGCTTTAGCTATTCCGGATTTCTTGCGTGGCGGCAGTACGGTAAAAACAGATTAAGCGGAATAGGGGTTTGCAGATGACACTTTTTATCATCGACCCTTTCTTTTCAGGGAAGGCAAAAGTTCTTTCAAATAAAAAATAAATGTCTTTAGTACATTTTAAAATCTTCGCTGTCTATGTTTTATAAAGCTATAAAGTGATGTTTTTGGATCAGCGACTATGGATATTGTACAGTTTGAAATTAAATGGCGAAGCTGGCAATGACAAGGAGAATCTGAACAAGCTGTTGAATCAATATCCAGGTTATTTCAGCCGCATGATGATGTTGGAGAATTTAAGGAACAAAGCAGTGAACGATTCAACCAGAAGAAAAGAAAGGGCTTACGAAAAACATTTGCAACGATTGAGAAACCACCTGCTTGAGCTATCGCAGAAATAAAAAAGGAAAGATTCAATGGTTGGTACATGTTAGCTGAAGCGTATGAAATATACCCATTGATTCAGTAAGAGTGGACAAGTTAATTAGTCAGAAACGATAGAAGTTGTTGCAAGAAGATGAAGTAAATGAACAACCATAAAACATTCAGTAAGGGATGTTCGGTAATAATGTCAAAATCAAGGCTTTCTATAAATTAAAAAAATCAAGTATGAAATGCGTGGCAAAAAACTGGCTGCATAAGCTGACACTTGCTCTTTTCGGAATTTTATTGGCTGGCTTACCGGTTATGGCACAGGTTAGTGCACAAACGGTTTCCGGGTCAGTTAAAGATTCTTCGGGTGTTGCCCTTTCCGGCGCTACCGTTAAGATAAAAGGTACCACTATTACAACCACAACCGATGCGGCTGGTAATTTCAAAATAACTTTTCCATCAAAAGACAGAACACTTTTGATCAGTTATGTTGGAATGGATGAACTTGAAGTGAATGTAGGAGACCAGAGTATTATTGAAGTCAAGTTAAGTGTTGCCAGCTCTACATTAGAAGATGTTGTTGTCGTGGGTTATGGTCGACAGAAGAAAGAGAGTGTTGTTGGCGCTATTACGCAAACAACCGGCAAGGTACTTCAGCGTGCCGGCGGTGTATCCAATATAGGCGCTGCACTTACCGGTAATGTACCGGGAGTTATAACTGTGCAGGGAACAGGTATGCCGGGTGCTGAAGATCCACTCATTTTTATACGGGGCCAGGGAACATGGAACAGTGCAGGACCACTCATTTTAGTGGATGGCATTGAACGTCCTATGGCCGGAGTTGATATCGGTTCAGTAGAAAGTATTTCGATCCTAAAAGATGCATCTGCTACAGCTGTGTTTGGTGTAAAGGGTGCAAACGGTGTTGTTCTTATTACCACGAAAAGAGGTGCAGAAGGCAAGGCCAACATCAATGTTACAGTTAACTCTACCATGAAAGTCCCTTCCCGTTTGCCTGAGAAGTACGATGCATACGATGCATTAACAATCAGAAACATGGCGATTGAACGGGAGTTGGGCGTTAGTCCCGCATCCTGGCAGGATTATACACCACAGGCTATTATTGAAAAATACCGCAATCCTGCAAATGCACAGGAAGCTCAGCAATATCCCAATATTGACTGGCAGGCGGAGTCATTAAAGAAAATGGCGATGGCACAAAATGCCAACATAAATATTTCTGGAGGATCAAGTTTTGTAAAATATTTTACTTCTGTTGATTTCCTTCATGAAGGAGATATTATGCAAATCCCGGGTAATGGAAAAGGCTACAAACCTGGATTCTTTTACGACAGGTTAAATATCCGTGCAAACCTTGATTTTAAATTAACATCAAGCACAACGCTGTCAACCAATATTTCTACACTTTATGGAAAAAGACAGGATACCTGGAGCGGTTTTGAATATTCATGGTACCAGGGAATTTATGGCCTTGCTCCCGATCTTTTTTATCCTGTTTACAGCGATGGTGCTTTTGGTTATTATCCGCTCGATCCGGTATCAACCAATAACCCGGCTCAAATTCTTTCAAATAACGGGGTAAGGAATACGAAGACTACCCAAATGACAACTGATTTTATCCTTGCACAGGATTTAGGGATGTTGATAAAAAATCTGTCCTTCAGAGGCACCTATTCTCTGGATAACACTTTCGTTGCACAGGGTGGTCAATTTGACGACGGAAGTTCGATTGTTAAATGGATTGCTCCCGATGGAAGAGTGCAATACAGAAATACAGCAGGTCCAAATCAGTTCGATTATATAGTTCCGCAATGGTCAGTACGGCCTGATGCTTTTCAGAATGGTCAAACAAGAAGAAGACGTGTGTATCAGTTGCAATTAAATCATTCTGCAAAAATCGGACGGCATAACATTACAACCATGGGCTTGTTCATGCGCAATGAAAATGCACAGGGCAGTACTTTTCCTGAGTTTCGTGAAGACTGGGTGTTTAGAAGCACTTACAATTTTGCAAACAGATATTTTGCTGAGGTCAACGGAGCCTACAATGGTTCTCAAAAATTTGGTCCCAATTACCGGTTCGACTTTTTCCCATCTGCGGCAGTAGGTTGGACATTGACGAATGAAAAATTCATGGACAAATTGCCTTGGGTATCCACGTTGAAAATTCGTGGTTCGTACGGTCTGGTAGGTAATGATGCCATTAATGGGAATTACCTTTATCTAACGCAATGGGCCTTCGGGGGCCAAACACGAATGGGCGATAACAACGCAAATAGTCCCTACGTTTGGTTCAGAGAAAACACAATCGGTAATCCGGATATCCGTTGGGAAACTGTGGCCAAGGCCAATATTGGTTTAGATTTCTCCTTATTCAGAGGGCTTATTGAAGGTACGTTTGAAGTTTACAGAGATCAACGATCTGGTGTGTTAGTAAATGGAACTCAACGAGCGGTACCTGTTTATTTCGGTGGTACTCCGCCAACGGCTAACCTGGGACAAACTGTCGTTCAGGGTTATGAGATTGAGTTGAAATTCAACAAAAATTTTGGTAGAAGTAAAGACATCCGTTTATGGGGAAATGTGGCGATCACGCATGCAAAGGATGAGATCATTGATCGGGACGATCCTCAATTACTGGATGATTATTTAAAGCAGGCAGGTTATCAGATCGGTCAGTACAGATCCCAGTTGCGTGCAGGTTATTACAATACATGGGATGAGGTTTATGGAAGCAGTATTGTAGATCAAAACGACAATAATAAATTGCCAGGAAACTTTAATCTGATTGATTTCAATGGTGATGGAGTAATTAACAACTTTGATAATGTACCATATGCCTACCCGGAAAGACCTCAAAATACATACACCGGCAGCATTGGATTTGATTACAAACGTTTCTCAATTTTCGTTCAATTCTATGCGGTTAATAATGTAACCCGGAATCTTACACAAACAAACTTTGCTGCAAATCTGAATTCTGTTTTCAAGCAAGGAGATTATTGGACGAAAGACAATACCGATGCAGCTTCACCACTTCCCCGTTGGAAATCACGTTTGTATAGTTATGGTGATTTCTTTAACTACGACGGTTCATATGTACGATTAAAAACAGCCGAAATATCGTACACGCTTGATCCATTATGGTTAACAAAGACGGGTATAAAGTCAATGCGTTTGTATGTAAATGGTAATAACCTGCTTTTTTGGAGTAAGATGCCCGATGATCGTGAAGCAAATGTTGGTTCAAGCAACTTTTCCGGTCAGGGTGCATACCCAACTGTTCGCAGAATCAACTTTGGATTTAACCTCAGTTTATAATTGATTAATACTATGAATATGAATAATTCTGTAAAATTAGCCTTAGCTGCAAGTATTATACTTATAGTGTTTGGATTGCCATCATGCAAAAAATACCTTGACAGGCCACTGGATGCAAACATCTCAGAGAAAGATGTGTTTACCAGTTTCCGCAACTTTCAGGGTTTTACCGAAGAGTTATATTCCTGTTTGCCTGACATGTCCAAATCAACATGGAACAGTGAATGGAATATGGGAGACGATATTTTGTCAACCACAAATGCAAATTACAGACTCAGTTCAGAATTTGATAATGGTAATTACCGTGCCTGGCAAACGGGTGGCGGTGGCTGGGATAATAGCTGGCTTGATGACAGAGGAGCTATTACAAACCCAAACGAGTGTCATGATAAAGGCCTGTGGCCATTATCATGGTATGGTATACGTAAAGCGAATCTTGGTTTGGCCAATCTGGACATGTTGACGAACGCAACACAAGAAGAAAAAGATGTTTTAAAAGGGCAGTTATTGTTTTTCCGTGGATTTTTCCATTTTCAATTAATGAGTTTCTGGGGTGGGTTACCGTATATCGATACTGTACTATCCAGTTCAGCAAGGCTTGAATTACCGAGATTAAGTTATCGGGAAACAGCGCTGAAAGCTGCAAAAGACTTTGAAGATGCTGCAGCTTTGTTGCCAAGCAACTGGGATAACTCTTCTGTAGGACAGGCGACCATGGGTAATAACCAACAACGTGTAACAAAGTCAATGGCGCTTGGCTTTAAAGGTAAAAATCTGCTGTACGCTGCAAGTCCAATGATGAATGAGTCATCTACAGGAAGTGCCACTTACGATGCGGAATTATGTAAGCAGGCAGCAGATGCCTTTGCGAGAGTAATTAAAATGTCGGAGACCGGAGAATCCTATCATAAATTATTACCCTGGGATAAATACAGTGAAAACTGGTTTACGATATCTAACTACTCAAAACATCCGGGTTATCCTGAGGTAATTTTTGGACCTCCAACTTATGTAGGATGGAAATCACGCTGGTCGTTAGTGAACATGTTTATACCACCACCATTAGGCGGAGAAGCAGGTATTTCATCACCAGCAGCGAACTACGTTAACTATTTTGGAATGGCCAACGGTCTTCCTATCGATGCTGCAGGATCGGGTTATGATATTAGCGATCCATGGACAGGACGTGATCCCCGTTTTTATAAGTGTATTACATATGATGGCGTACGCTTGATTCGTGGCACAGCCAATGCTGCCTATCGTTTTGCCAATCTTTATAACGGCGGAAATCTCCGTCTTGATAACACAGCAAGCCGTAGCGGATATCTGGTTCGCAAGTTTGTAACCGATGGTTGTAACAACACTGATAATGAGTGGAACAATATCAACATTATTATACCTTATTTGCGTCTGGCTGATGTATATCTCATGTATGCAGAGTCTGTATTGCATGGATATGGAACACCGCAAAGCAGTCACCCCAATAGTTTAACAGCGGTAAGTGCTGTTAACACAATCCGGGAAAGAGCAGGCGTGCCGCCTGTTGATGCAAGGTTCCTCGGTTCAAAGGATGCCTTTATGAGTGAGCTCATGAGAGAGAGAGCAGTTGAACTGGCCTTCGAAGGTTTACGTTGGCACGACCTTCGTCGCTGGAAGATAGCAGATCAGA
>CAYMSG010000081.1:0-10881 GCA_964392955.1 uncultured Chitinophagaceae bacterium
TAAATGGATCAGTATTACATTAAATTATTCGCACAAAATGCGCATGCGTAACATACCTTTACTGCTCAGGCATTTTGAACAGGACTTGTATGTGCCGGGTTCAATGGCTCTTGGTTTTGCTGCTTATCTTTTATTTATGAAGTGCGAGCATAGTGAAAGTGGTACCTACTATGGTGAAGCTAACGGTGTAGCATACCCTGTGCAGGATGAGCATGCAGGTTACTTCAACCAGTTATGGAAAAATACAAAGCCGGCAGATGTGGCAAAAGTTGCATTAAGCAATACACAACTATGGGGCACAGATCTTACAACATTGACCGGTTTTGCATATGCTGTGCAATCATGGTTAAACAGTATGATGGAACAGGGGGTTGCAGCCACCGTAAAAGAATATCAAACCAGCAGAGATAAAGTAGAGAGTAATGAAGCATAAAGTTTTAAAAGTGCATCCAAAGGATAATGTGATCGTTGCGTTGACCAATTTGAAAAAAGGCGAGACCATTTCATTCCAAGGGAATGAATATATGTTGCAGGATAACATTGATGCAAAGCATAAATTTTTTGAACGTGATATGCAGCCCGGGGATGAAGTGATCATGTATGGGGTATTGGTTGGCAGAGCGCAAACAGAAATACCGAAAGGTGGGTTGATGACAACGGCAAATGTGAAACATGCTGCACAGCCATTTTCTTACAGACCATCGCACTATGAATGGCAACCCCCCGATGTATCAAAATTCCGGGGACGAACATTCAACGGTTATCATCGTAGTGATGGACGAGTAGGTACTGCCAATTACTGGTTGTTCATCCCAACTGTTTTTTGTGAGAACAGAAACCTGGATGTGATCCGTGAAGCCATGCATAATGAATTAGGTTATGCGGTAACAGCGAAATACAAAAGCTATACACATCAATTACTGGAAGCATACCAGAAAGGTGAAGATATTGCAGCAGTTGATCTCTCCCCTTCTGCAAAACCAAACAGCAACCGTCCATTTAAAAATGTTGATGGTATTAAGTTTTTAAATCACCAGGGTGGTTGCGGTGGTATTCGCCAGGATGCAGCAGTGCTGAGTAAATTATTGGCAGCCTATGCCGATCATCCAAACGTTGGCGGTGTAACCGTGTTGAGTTTGGGTTGTCAGAATTTACAGGTACAGGATTTCAGGAATGATCTGAAACAACACAATCCCAACTTCGATAAACCTCTTTATATTTTTGAACAACAGCAATCGCAGAGCGAAGAGCAATTGATTGCTGAAGCTATCCGCAAAACATTTGAAGGATTGATCGAGATCAACAAACTCGAACGCCAGCCTGCATCACTCGATAAACTTTGTATTGGTGTGAAATGTGGTGGTAGTGATGGCTTTAGTGGCATCTCAGCTAATCCTGCTGTTGGTTATACATCTGATCTTGTTGTTGCATTAGGCGGTAAAATTTTATTAGCTGAATTTCCTGAGTTATGTGGTGTGGAGCAAGAACTAATCGATCGCACAAAAGAAAAAGAAAGTGCAGAGAAGTTCATTCATTTAATGACAGCGTATAACGACCAGGCGTTGAAAGTTGGTTCAGGTTTTCACATGAATCCTTCGCCCGGTAATATTAAAGATGGATTGATTACGGATGCCATTAAAAGCGCAGGTGCTGCAAAAAAAGGCGGTACTTCTCCCATAGTGGATGTATTGGATTATACCGAACCTGCAACAAAACCGGGTTTGAGTTTGGTTTGCACACCAGGTAACGATGTGGAAGCAACAACCGGTAAAGCTGCAAGTGGTGCTACATTGATCTTGTTTACAACTGGTCTTGGTACACCAACGGGAAATCCTGTTTGTCCAACTATTAAAGTGTCCACCAACAGTAATCTCACCAAACGCATGAACGATATTATTGATATTGATTGCGGACCAGTGATTGAAGGTGAAAAAACAATTGAGGAAATGGGGGAAGCCATTCTTGAATATTGTATTAAAGCAGCAAGCGGCGAAGTAACACCAAAAGCCGTGTTGCTGAACCAGGATGATTTCATTCCATGGAAACGTGGTGTGAGTCTGTAAGTATAGCAACGATTGAATCGACCATATTTTCTTAGCAAAGCAAACGATATGAAAAAGTTTTTAGACGACAATTTTTTGTTACAAAATAATATGGCAGAGCAACTCTACCATGAGTATGCAAAGCAAATGCCGATCATTGATTATCACAATCACTTGCCACCGGATCAGGTAGCAAACAATATCAACTTCGAAAATCTCACGCAGGTGTGGTTGTATGGCGATCATTATAAATGGCGGGCCATGCGTGCCAATGGTGTGAATGAAAAATTCATTACCGGTAATGCCAGCGATTGGGAAAAGTTTGAGCAATGGTCAGCAACGGTTCCGTATACCTTACGCAATCCGTTATATCATTGGACGCATCTTGAACTGCAACGCTATTTCAACATTACTGAAGTATTGAATGCTGATAGTGCAAAACGTATTTATGATGATGCAACGGCACAATTGCAACAGGCATCGCATAGCGTACAGGGTTTGTTGCAGCAGATGAATGTAAAACTCATTTGTACAACCGATGATCCGGTTGATGATCTGAACTATCATCAGCAACACAGGGCACAAGGCGGCTTTACCAAAATGAATCCTGCATTCCGTCCGGATAAAGCAATGAATGTAGATGATACCATCAGCTTCAATAACTATCTCAGCTTATTGGAAAAGGCGGCTGATACTTCTATCAGCACGTTTAATGATTATTTAGCTGCATTAAAAAAACGTCATGATTATTTCGCTGCGAATGGTTGTGCAGTATCAGATCATGGCCTGGAAGAGATCTATGCGGAAGATTATACGCAAACAGAGATCGTTGGCATTTTTGCACAAGTGCGCAGTGGCGGCAATTTAACACTGGAAGAAAAGAAAAAATTCAAGAGTGCCATGCTCGTGATCTTTGCTGAATGGGATCATGAAAAAGGCTGGGTGCAGCAATACCATCTGGGTGCGTTGCGTAATAATAACAGCCGCATGTTGAAACAATTAGGTCCTGATACAGGTTGGGACAGCATCGGTGATTTTTCACAGGCACGGGCTTTATCAAAATTCCTGAATCGTTTAGATACAAATGATAAGCTGGCGAAAACCATCATCTATAATCTCAACCCTGCCGATAATGAATTGTTCGCAACCATGATCGGTAACTTCAACGATGGTTCTGTTGCAGGGAAAGTACAATGGGGCAGCGGCTGGTGGTTCCTCGATCAGAAAGATGGAATGACCAAACAGATCAATGCGCTCAGCAATATGGGCTTACTCAGTCGCTTTGTTGGTATGTTGACTGACAGTCGCAGTTTCCTTTCTTTTCCCCGACATGAATATTTCCGTCGCATACTTTGTAACATCTATGGCGAAGAAGTAGAGAATGGTGAACTGCCGAATGATATTGCATTGATCGGGAAAACCATTCAGGATATCTGCTACAACAACGCAAAACAATATTTTAACCTGCAGCATTTAGATGCGGCACAAACAACTGCAAATACGATTGCATAAATAACGATGAGTATAATTGATCAATTCAGTCTGAAAGGAAAAACAGCTTTGGTTACAGGATGTAACAAAGGAATTGGCAAAGCAATGGCAGTAGGTTTAGCTGAAGCGGGTGCCGATATTCTTGGTGTATCTGCTTCGCTTGAGCTGAGCGGAAGTTCAATAGAACAGGAAGTAAATGCGTTGGGTCGTTCGTTCAAAGCTTACCAGGCCGATCTTTCCAGCAGAGATAGTTTGTATGCATTTGTTGAAAAAGTAAAAACTGAGAACAGTGTTATTGATATTCTCATTAACAATGCAGGCACAATCATGCGTGCACCAGCGGCTGAACATCCCGATGAATATTGGGATCGTGTATTAAACATCAATCTCGATGCACAGTTTATACTGGCACGTGAAATTGGCAAGCACATGATTGAGAGAGGAACAGGAAAAATTATTTTTACCTGTTCACTGTTGAGTTTTCAGGGTGGTGTGAATGTGCCGGGTTATGCTGCGAGTAAAGGAGCGTTGGCAAGTTTGGTAAAAGCGCTGGCAAACGAATGGGCGGCAAAAGGAGTAAATGTAAATGGTATAGCACCCGGTTATATTTCTACCGATAACACAGAAGCTTTGCGGAATGATCCGGTACGAAGCAAGTCTATTCTGGATCGTATACCTGCAGCACGCTGGGGCGAAACCGAAGATTTTAAAGGCGCAACCGTGTTCCTTGCTTCCAATGCAGCATCTTATGTGCATGGAACCATTCTCACTGTTGATGGTGGTTGGATGGGACGTTAAGAAAAGCCGATAGTTAATTGTATTTAGTCATTAGTCAAAAGAAAGCAGTTTATAAAATGGCAACGAAGAAAGCAACAAAAGTACCTCAGTTAAAAGATTATAACAGCAACACGTACATGGATGGCGATATGGAAATACGTTTTGCGGTTGGGCCGGAGGAAACAAAAAATTTCAATACACAACAGCTTGTTGATAATTTTCTGGTGAAGGATTTGATGGTGGCCGATAAACTGAAACTTGTTTATTCGCACTACGATCGTGTGATCATTGGTGGTGCAGTACCGGTTGCAAAAGCCATCACACTTATTAATCACCCGGAGTTAAGAGCCGAATATTTTTTAGAAAGAAGAGAACTTGGTATCATCAATATTGGTGGCAAAGGATCTGTTACAGCCGATGGTAAGAAGTATGATCTGGAAAAACTTTCCTGTCTCTACCTCGGTAAAGGAACACAGAAAGTAAGTTTTACTTCTGCTTCAAAGAAAAACCCGGCTGTGTTTTATTTGTTATCTGCACCGGCACATGCAACCTATCCTAATACATTGTACACAAAAGAACAGGCATCGCCTGTTGAGTTGGGTGCAGTGGAAACAGCTAACAAACGTACCGTGTATAAATACATTCACCTCGATGGTATCAGAAGTTGTCAGTTGGTAATGGGTTTAACGGTACTGGCACCAGGAAGTGTTTGGAATTCTATTCCACCACATACACATACACGTCGTATGGAAGTGTATTTATATTTCGATTTACCGGAAGGACAACGTTTGTTCCATTTCATGGGCAACCCAATGGAAACCCGTCATTTGGTAATGACCAACAACGAAGCGGTGATTTCTGCTCCATGGAGTACACACTATGGTTGCGGCACTACCAACTATGGTTTCATTTGGGGAATGGCAGGAGAAAATTTGGTGTATACCGATATGGATCCGGCACCGGTACCAACATTAAAATAAATTCATTCATAAATTTCTTAAAACAATAATACAACTGACATGTCAAAGAAAGTAGTCACCCTCGGAGAGATTATGTTGCGTTTGTCAACACCCGATTTTAAACGTTTTGTACAAGCCGATACATTTGATGTCACCTATGGTGGTGGTGAAGCAAACGTATCTGCTGCATTGTGTAACTATGGGTTAAACGGAACCTTTGTTTCAAAAGTTCCCAACAATCCGATTGGTCAATCGGCCATTAACCATTTACGTCGTTATGGTGTAGATACGCAGTTTGTTGCAAGAGGTGGTGATCGTTTAGGTATTTACTTCCTCGAAACAGGTGCTTCGATGCGTGCATCACAAGTGGTGTACGATCGTGCAGGTGCATCCATTGCAGAAGTGGAAGCAAGCGAATTCGACTGGGATAAAATTTTTGATGGTGCAGATTGGTTCCATACCACTGGTATCACGCCTGCATTGAGCGATAAAGCTGCAGCGTTAACTGAAGCTGCATTAAAAGCTGCAAAAGCAAAGGGCATTACCACCAGTATCGATCTCAACTACCGCAAAAAATTGTGGAGCAAAGAGAAAGCGCAAAAGGTAATGACGCATCTCTGCCAATGGGTAGATGTATGTATCGGTAACGAAGAAGATGCAGAGACAACACTTGGTTTTAAACCCGGTGAAACAGATGTTACAAAAGGTGAATTGCACCTCGATGGCTTCCAGGATATCATGAAGCAGATGGTGGCGAAGTTTGGATTTAAATACGTTGCTTCATCGTTGAGAGAAAGTTACAGCGCAAGCGATAACGGCTGGAGCGCATTGGTGTACAATGGCACAGATTTCTATCACACAAAAAAATATAATGTGCGTATTGTTGACCGAGTTGGTAGTGGTGATTCATTTGCAAGTGGTCTCATTTACGGTTTGGTTACCGGCATGCCTATGAGCGAAGCTGCTGAGTTTGGTGTTGCAGCAAGTGCATTGAAACATACAATTCCGGGTGACCTTAACCACGCTACATTAGGTGAAGTAAAAGACCTGATGAAAGGTGATGGCAGTGGAAGGGTACAGCGATAATCACAGTTTCTGGTTTATAGTTTATGGTTTGAAGTTGAGAGCTATAAACTATAAACTCAAACTATTTACTGTTTCAGGCTTATAGTGGAGAGTTGAAGTTGAGAAACTACAAACTATAAACATCAAACCATGATCATTGATACAATCCAGAATATACACAAATACTTCAGCGTTCACCCCTTGTTCGCTCAGGCATTTGACTACATTCAGCAAACCAACCTGGCGAATGCAGCTGACGGGAAGAGTGATATTGCAGAAGGTTTAAAAGCCATCATCAGCAATGCACCCGGTAAAACAAAAGAAACCAGTCTGCAGAAATTTGAATGTCATAACAAAAACATCGACATACAGCTTTGTATTAAAGGTGTTGAAACCATTGGCTGGAAACCAAGAGAAAAATGTGTAACACCGAAAGGTGAATACAACGATGAAAAGGATGTGTTGTTTTATGACGATGCTCCTGATACATATTTTCAATTGACCGATGGACAGTTTGCGATCTTCTTTCCGGAAGATGTGCATGCACCCATGATCGGTGAAGGAGAGATCAAGAAGCTGGTGATAAAGGTTAAGAAATGAGTGATAAATGGTGAGTAGCGAGTGGTTGTAAACTTCTTCATTAAACCTTACAACATTCACCTTTAACCTTCTAAAACCAGAAACAAAAAACCAGAAAGCAGAAACTATTTCAAAATGAGCAAAACACAACAAATAACAGATGCTATAGTAGCACAAGGCATTCTTCCTTTGTATTTTAATCCAAGTGAAGAAGTGAGTCTTGATGTTTTAAAAGCGATTTACAAAGCAGGCATCAAAGCGGTGGAGTATACAAATCGTGGAGAAGCAGCATTGGCCAACTTTACCAAAATGGTGCAACTGCGTAATGCAGAAATGCCTGGTTTATTATTAGGTGTTGGTACCATTAAGAACATGCAACACGCAACAGATTATATGACTGCGGGCGCCGACTTTTTAGTAAGTCCGGGTTTTGTACCCGATGTGGCAGCCTATTGCGTTGCCAACGATATTTTCTATGCGCCGGGTTGTATGACGCCGAGCGAAATCATCGCTGCTGAAAACGCAGGCATTAAATTCATTAAGTTGTTCCCGGGTAATATGCTGGGTACCGAGTTTTTAACCACCATTAAAGATATCTTCCCTAAATTGTTGTTTATGCCAACAGGTGGCGTGGATACAACCAAAGAAAGTATTGAGAGTTGGTACAAAGCAGGGGTGTGTGCAGTAGGTATGGGCAGCAAACTCATCAGCAAAAAATTAATGGAAGCAAAAGATTATGCAACGATGGAAGAAGCAACCAAACAGGTGCTTGCCATCATTGCCACTGTAAAAAAATAACAAACCCTCTTTCTTTAAACGGCAAGCGGATAAAACAACGAACATGCAACAAGCCATAGGTAAATACAGGTGGACGATCTGTGCACTTCTCTTTTTTGCAACTACCGTAAACTATCTCGACCGGCAGGTATTGAGTTTATTACAACCTGTATTGGCAGAACGTTTCAACTGGAGCAATAGTGATTATGCAAACATCACAGCCGTGTTTCAATTTGGCTATGCCATCAGTATGTTGTTTGCCGGACGATTTATTGACAAGCTTGGTACAAAGAAGGGGTATTCATGGGCCATCATTATCTGGAGTATTGGTGCCATCATTCATGCACTGGCTATTCCCATTGGTCAATCAGCAGCTACCTTGCTTGGTTTTGTTGGAATAGCATCTGTAAGTGTTTCGGTAGTTGGTTTTATGATTGGTCGTGCAGTATTGGCACTGGGCGAGGCGGGCAACTTTCCAGCAGCAATTAAAGCAACAGCTGAATATTTTCCGAAGAAAGAGCGCTCGTTTGCAACCGGAATTTTCAATTCAGGTGCGAATGTGGGTGCTATCCTTGCACCATTGACGGTTCCATGGATCGGCACCAACTGGGGATGGGAAATGGCGTTTATTTTAATTGGTGCAACAGGTTTTTTGTGGTTGATTTTCTGGTTGATTTTTTATGATAAAGCAACCGAACAAAAACGTTTAAGCAAAGCTGAGTTCGATTACATCAACAGCGATAAAGAAGATCAGGTTGTTACTGAAACCACAGTAACAGAAAAAGTATCCTGGACAAAACTCTTAGGTTATAAACAAACATGGGCATTTACGTTTGGTAAATTTATGACCGATGGTGTGTGGTGGTTCTTCCTGTTTTGGTTACCTGCTTATTTGAAAGCACAATATGGAATGACGAGTCTGGAAATTGCTCTTCCGTTAACTGTTCTTTACAGTATGACCATGTTTGGCAGCATTGGTGGCGGTTGGTTTCCCGTGTATTACTTTAAGAAAGGATATTCGCCTTATGATGGCCGCATGAAAGCCATGTTCCTGATTGCACTCATTCCATTGGTTGTATTATTAGCACAACCATTTGGCGGTTATAGTTTTTGGGTGCCGGTGATCCTGATTGGCATTGGTGCATCGGCGCACCAGGCATGGAGTGCCAACATTTTCACCACAGTAAGTGATATGTTTCCGAAAAAAGCAATTGGTTCTGTGGTGGGTATTGGTGGAATGGCCGGTGGTTTAGGTGGTGTAATTATGTCGAAGCTTGGTGGATATTTGTTTGATAGTTATAAGGCAGCCGGTATTGCTGAAGCATGGGTAAAAGCAAAAGCGGATGGACTGGGCGATTACCTTTCGAAGATCCAGAATATGAAGCTGGCAAATAAATATGGCGATTCAATTGATCTGAATCATTCGGAATTGAGTGGGCTGGCAAAAGAAGTATCGGATCAATTGAAAACAGTAGATGCTGCTTCGTTTGATCAGTTAGTACAAATACAAAAACCGTTGGTGCTGGCGCAAATGACAACTTCCTATACAATTATGTTTGCCATTTGTGCAGTTGCCTACTTAATTGCATGGGTGGTGATGAAATCATTGGTGCCAAAGTATAAGGTGATTGATGATTTATAAACAACGCTTCATTCATATGAAAAGGCCGGTGTATCTGCACCGGCCTTTTTTTTGGAAAAAAATCACTCCGCAAATAGGCTGCAAAGTGAGTTCGTTCTTTTACATTCTAAACAAATGTATATGAATCAGCTTTCGTTCCCCTTTCCGAATAAATGCTACTTCAGTTTCGGCAACGGTAAGCAGCAACTGGCGCCAGTTGAAGCGGAAGAAGCCGTTACTACCGCTGAAATTTATCAATCACTCAACCATCGTTCGGTACATAGTTTCCGTAAACCTTTGGTACTACATTTTCCCGGTACCGATCAGCAAACTGCTGTCTGGTTTGGTTACGCATTTGATGTGGAAGTAATGTTGGTGGATGCGCATGGAACGGTTAGCAAATCGTTTGTGATGCCAAAACACAAAACAGGCGATGCATTGTTTGTACAGTTTTTTGTGGATTTTGCATTTGCCATCCTCGCACCGGTTGGTTTTTCAAAGAAATGGGCGGTACGTGAGCAAAACACAACAGTGAAACTTACTTCTTTTGCATTTCTGCAAAAACAAAAGATCAGTTAATGCGTTTCAGCTGCATGAAGTACAGAATGCTCCGTTCGATTATTGTATTCTTTTTCTTGTTGCCGTTGCTGGCTCTTACACCTTCCAAATACACGCTCAAAGGAAAAGCTGTTCGAATTATTGATGGAGATACGTTTGATCTGCTGGTTGATAAAACCATCCACCGCATCCGGCTGGCAGGTATTGATGCACCTGAGAAAGGGCAGGCATTTGGTACTGCTGCCAAACAACTGCTTGGAAATTTATGTGCAGGTGAGTTCCTTACAGTTGTGGTAACAGATACGGATCGTAACAAACGAAAGATCGCTGAAGTGTATACCGGAAAGAAAGTATGGGTGAATAAAGAAATGATTGCAAAAGGGATGGCCTGGCATTTTAAACAATACTCAACCAACAAAGAACTGGCAGCAGCTGAACAACTGGCACGTAAAAATATAATTGGTTTGTGGAGCGAAACAAATGCTGTAGCACCGTGGGAGTGGAGAAAAAGAAAGTATCAATTCTGATTTTTAAAGCGTTGCGCAGTATATTTATTTTCAATTAAAGGTTACTATGGCAACATGGACATCGTTTTACGTTAACACAGATAATTCAGGTATTGTAACTCAAAAGTTACGTACGTTAGCTGATATTCCTGTTGCATTATCTTCTTCATTTCCAGCTGATATACACAAATATTATTTGTCCAATGAAAATGCATTTCCTACTTACCTGGCAATTGGAGGTACACAACCGGGGTGGACAACAGTAGTTCATAATTCATTTAATAAGTTGGGCGATTGGGCACTTATCTTATCGAAGGAACTTGAAACCAAAGTTATTGTTACAGGTGCCCAGAGTGTTTCCAGTTATTATTATTTTGCTCTGTATGAAAATGGCAAAAAATTACGAGAGCTTGAATTTTGCTATAGCGATGATTTTGAACCTGTAAATTTTGGTACTCGTCTTTGGTTTGAAGATGAACAACCCGGCACAAAGGACGAATATGAGG
>CAYMSG010000082.1:0-10842 GCA_964392955.1 uncultured Chitinophagaceae bacterium
CCGTCTTTCGAAAAAAAGGAGGACTACAGTTAAACGATTACTTGCCTGCAAACAAAAAATTAATTCAGAATACAGGTGTAGCCATCTTACCCATTCCAAACGATAGTATTGGTATCCGGATAGGTTTAAAAGTGGAGAAAGATATTTTAGGAAACCCGGTTAAAGGACAACCTGATATGGGTGCAATTGAAATAAGTGAACAATAAATAGAAACGGGTAACAGTGAATCAAAAACAAATGATCAGAAACGGATTATATGTAGCGGGCTTTTTGGTGCTGGCAGTTGCCTTTGCATTTACAAAAAAGTCAACCCTGCATACAGGCATCAACAAAGAAAAACCCAACGTCATTATTATACTAACAGACGACCAGGGTTATGCTGATGTTGGTTTTAACGGATGCAAAGATATCCCTACTCCAAACATTGACCGCATTGCAGCAAACGGAGTAGTGTTTACCAATGGGTATGTAAGTTATGCTGTGTGTGCTCCCAGTCGTGCAGGTTTAATTACCGGCAGATACCAGGATCGTTTCGGTTACAGCCGAAATCCATTGTATCGCCCGTTTGATGAAAGTATTGGTCTTCCACTTACAGAGCAAACCTTGCCCGAGCTGTTACAGCAAAGCGGTTATAAGACAATGGGCATTGGCAAGTGGCATTTAGGTGTACATGAAAAATTCCGGCCGTGGAAACGTGGGTTCAATGAATTTTTTGGTTTCCTTGGCGGAGGACACCGGTATATGCCCGAAGATTATACCATTCTGAATCCGGATAGTGCAAAAGATGAAGGGCAGAGTTACCGTACCAAACTCATCCGTAATGAAAAGGTAGTGGAAGAGTCGGAGTATTTAACCGATGCATTATCCAGAGAAGCGGTTTCATTTATTGAACGAAACAGCCAACAGCCTTTTTTTCTATACCTCGCCTACAATGCTCCCCATGCTCCTTTGCAGGCAACTCCGAAATATTTAAATCGCTTTGATCATATCAAAAATTCAAAACGTAAAACATACGCCGCTATGGTAAGTGCTGTGGATGATGGGGTGGGAGCCGTATTGGAGAAACTAAAGCAATTGAATCTAACAGAAAATACCATCGTTATTTTTCTTTCAGATAACGGCGGACCAGAAAATGATAATGGCAGCGACAATGGACCATTGCGTGCAGGCAAAGGATCGTTATATGAAGGAGGTATTCGTGTGCCGTTTGCCATGCAGTGGCCGGCGCAGATTAAAGCAGGGAGCCGTTACGATCTGCCGGTTATTTCACTCGACATTTTTGCAACAGTTGCAGCCAATATTAAAAATGCAGCAACGCCTAAAAATAATCTGGACGGCGTAAACCTTTTGCCTTTTTTAAAAGGAACAAAGCAAGGTGCACCACATGAATACCTGTTCTGGCAACAATTCGATCAACGGAATTTTGCTGTGCTGCATCAATCCGGATTAAAAGAAGTAGTGATCAGGGATTCCGTTTTCAGTTTATACAATTTAAAAACGGATATCGAGGAGAAAACAACTGTTGAAGATAAACACAAGCTTTCAGGATTTGAACAGCAACGACGAAAGTGGGCGGCAACAACCGTTGCCCCCCTTTTTTATGGGTTGAACCAGGAAGAAGCGTATGAACGTGAAAAGAAAGCGGCAACTAAAAAACAGTAAACGAACAATGAATTCTGCTAACAGAAAAATGATCGTTTACAGACAAGTATCTATCGAATGAACAACAAGCAATCAATCCATGAGAAAAAAAGCAGCATCCGTTTGGACGCTGTCATACTGGCGTTGGTATCAATTATTGTTTTCATTGTTGCAGCAAAACCAAAAAGCAACACAACAGAAGCAAAGCCCAACATTATTGTGATACTGATCGATGATGCCGGGTATGCCGATTTTGGTTTTATGGGATCAAAGGATCTGCAAACACCCAACATCGATCAACTCGCTGCAACAGCGGTGCGTTTTACCGATGCACATGTGTCTGCTTCGGTATGCAGTCCATCCAGGGCCGGTTTGTTAACCGGTAAATACCAGCAACGCTTCGGATACGAATGCAATGAAGGCGAAGGTTATACGGGAATGGATACCAATCAAATCATCATTCCCAAACTGTTGCAGCAGCAAGGTTATGCAACGGCAGCATTTGGTAAATGGCATTTGGGGTTTGAGGCATCACAGCATCCGCTGCAAAAAGGCTTTCAATACTATTATGGTTTTTTAAGTGGTGGCAGAAGTTATTTTTATAAACCGGATAAAGATGATCGTAAAGGAGCAAAAAATGCCCTGTTGGAAAATCATCAACAAATAAAGTTTGATGGCTATCTTACCGATGTGCTTGGTGACAAAGCGGTGGACTACATCAGGAAAAACAATGATCATCCATTTTTCATGTATTGGGCACCCAATGCGGTTCATACGCCCATGGATGCAAGTGAAGCTGATCTCAAAAAATTTGCCGGTCATCCACGCCAGCAACTGGCGGCTATGACATTTGCCCTTGACAGAGCCATTGGAAAGATGATCGCAGAACTAAAGAAGCAGGGCTTGTATGACAATACACTTATTTTCTTTTTAAGTGATAATGGCGGCGCACATAATAATCAATCAAGTAATTTTCCACTCAAAGGTTTTAAAGGAAACAAGTACGAAGCGGGTCACCGGATTCCGTTTTTAGTGAGTTGGCCAAAGAAATTTAAAGGCGGAACCGATTTTAAAGGACTCACGTCGTCATTGGATATTTTTCCAACAGTGCTGGAAGCAGCAGGTGTGCAATCAAATGCTTCGTTGAAATTGGATGGTAATAGTCTGCTTCCTTTTTTGCGAAATGAAAAAAAAGGAATGCCACACGAGCAGTTGATTTGGCGGAAAGATGCAGAAGCTGCCATCCGTTTCAATCAATATAAACTGATCCGTGTAAAAGGATTGGGTGAGCGTTTATACGACCTGGAAAAAGACCCCGGCGAAACAACCGATCTTCAATTGACGCAACCGGAACTGTTTGCTGCCATGCAACAACGGTTGCGGTTGTGGGAGCAGGATAAAATGAAACCTATTTGGACAGAGGGTGCCATGTGGGACACCATCACACTCATGATCCACGACGATCTGATGCATAACCGAAAAGTGCGTGTGCACAACCCGGAGGAGCTGCAACAGTTCCGTTTAACAAAATAGCCATTTGGAACCTTATAAATAGCACAATAACATGTTCACAAAACAAAAAAGCAGGAATATTGAACGAAATAATCAGCGGTTGAATATTAAGCTGGCAGTGATTTATTTTTTGCTGGTGCTTTTGTTTGTTGCCATGTTGTTGTTTTTGTAGTTTTTCCTGTAGCGATTTTGAAAAACATTTATCTAACATGGAAATCATCTAAATTGAGTTGAAGTTAACGATTAATTCAGAACCGCTTTGTTTGCCGTTATTAAAAAGTATGCTTGCTTGTTTTTGCTGATGGGGATGGTGGCTGCCGGTTATGCGCAGCAGGCCAGTTCCTTTATCAGTATTTCCGATGAGTTGGTGAATAACGAGGTTACTTCCATCATCCAGGATAAGAATGGGTTCATGTGGTTTGGTACAAGAGGCGGCTTGCAGCGTTTTGATGGATATGAAATGAAGCTCCTGAAGAATGATTTTGGAACAGGCAGCAACCTGCTTAGTCAATCAATTGAAGTATTACAAAGCGGAAAGCAGAACAATATCTGGATCGGAACAAAATCGGGCGGACTGAGTGGATATGATTTGAAAACCGGCCGCATTTCAAACTACATCAATACCAATCCCAACACTACTGGCTTTAATGCCGATTATATTCTTTCCATTTTGGATACCGACAGTGAAAAATTATTTATCGGTACATGGAAAGGCTTTCAATACTTCAATAAAACAACCGGCGAATTTAAAATCATCAACAGCGTATGGAAAACATTTGACATACAGTCCGATGAGAATGGCGGTTACTGGCTGGCTACCAACAGCGGGTTAAAACATATCAATCAAAAACTGGTAAACGATGTGTCGTATAATTTCGGTATCAACGGCATCAATATTACTTCCATCGTAAAAGATAAAGCCAATAATTGTTTATGGTTGGGGACATGGGATCAGGGATTATTTCAATTCGATCTTACAACAAAGGAGTTTAAAAACTACCGTCACCAAAGAGATAATACCACCTCCTTAAGTTCAAATAATACCTATCGCATTTTACTGGATTCAAAGGGTACACTTTGGGTAGGCACATGGGGCGGAGGATTAAACCGCTTCGATCGCAGAACCGAGACCTTTGAAAAAATACATTTAAACATTCCCGGCTTATATACAAACGACAATCAGATCATCTTAACGATTCTGGAAGATCCATCGGGGTTGTTGTGGATCGGCACAGATGGTACCGGTGTGTTTAAATTTGATCTCAAACAAAAAAAGTTTGTCAACATCGGTTACGAAAACAAATCAAATTCCCTGCTGGAAAGTACGCATGTGCTTTCGGTTTACGTAGATCAATTCAATAAATTATGGTTGGGGACAAAAGGAGGCGGAATACAATACTCTTCCAACTGGAAAACATTCAGCAAAATCAATATTGATGACAGTAAAATAAATAACCAACCTGCATTTCCTTACGAGAGTCGCTCTTTTTTACAGGATGGAAAGTATTTATGGGTGGCCACCAACAAAGGGTTGATACGGATCGCAAACAATGGTATGCTGCCGGGTGCATATGAATTGTTTGTGCCCAAGCTGAAGGATTCAACCTCTATCAGCGGTAAAAAGATCAATGCGATTGTAAAAGATTCATCGGGCAGGATCTGGATCGGTACACAGGAAAGCGGGCTCAGCTATATCTCGGGCTTCAATGAAAAAAATCAACCGCTGTTTAAAAATTATTTACCTGCATACGGCATAAAAGGGGCATTGCAAAACGAACGGGTGAGTTGTTTGCTGGTTGATTCAAAAAAGCGATTGTGGATCGGTACTTACAAAGGGTTACACCTGTATCAGCCTTCAACCGATCAGTTCCAGGTATTTATTCAAACCGATGAATATAAAAATTCGCTCAGTAACAATACCATTCTTTCACTGGCTGAAGATAAGTCGGGCAATATATGGGCTGGTACACAATACGGACTCAATAAAATTTCAGGTGTTGATGGAAATAAATTGTCGGTTGTAAGTTATACAACCAAAGAAGGCTTGCCCAGCGACTATGTGCATGCTGTAATTCCAGACAATGAAGGAAATATCTGGGCTTCCACCAACAAAGGCATCGTTCGGTTTCATACAGCCAACAATTCTTTTGCTGTATTTGATAAGAGAGATGGTGTGCAATCGGTAGTGTTTTCAGAAAATGCATCGTACAAAGATGCAAATGGCCGTTTCTTGTTTGGCGGACTGGAAGGGTTAACTTATTTTTTCCCTGACAGTATAACGATCAATCAATTTCATCCGCCGATATATTTCACCAACTTAACTGTGAACAATACGCCGTACGAATTTGGAGCTGGTAAAACAGACAGTTCTATTTTAACGAAGCCATTTTATGAAACTGAGAGTATCACATTAAACCACACGGAAAATATTTTCGCTATTGAATTTGCCGCACTTGATTTTCATGCGCCCGATAAAAATGAATACATGTATCAATTGGAGGGTTTTCATGCTGAATGGGTGTATGCAGGCAACAAACGACTGGTTTCATTTACCAACCTGAAACCCGGTACATATAAACTAAAAGTAAAAGCAACCAACAGCGATAAAACCTGGAATCCCGCTGCACGGGAATTAACTATTAAAATTTTGCCTCCGCCGTGGAAAACATGGTGGGCTTACAGCATTTATGTGGCAGTTTTTATTTTTCTGCTTTGGCTAACACGTTATCTTGGTTTACGTCAGGAAGCTTTAAAAAATCAGTTAGCACTCAGTAAACTGGAACGGCAGCAGGAAAATAAACTGGCTGATTTTAAGGAGCGGTTGTTTACAAACATCTCGCATGAATTCCGTACACCACTAACACTGATATTGGGGCCACTGGATGATTTGCTGCAACGGAAAAAATTTGAATTGCCCGTTGAAAAAAGTTTGCGGCTGATCCAAAAGCAATCGAAGCGGATGTTGCGGATGGTAAACCAGTTGCTGGATTTTCAGAAAGCAGAGGCCGGCAGTTTAAAACTTTCATTACAGCATGGTGAAATCGTTTCATTTTGTCATGATATCTATTTACTGTTTAAAGATGAAGCCACAAGGAGAAACATTGCCTACACTTTTCATGCAAGTGAAAAATACCTGTCATTCACCTTCGATCACAATAAGCTGGAGATCATCGTATTTAATATTTTGTCGAATGCATTTAAATTTACACCCAACGGCGGAGCCATTACGTTGCGTGTAACAAAAAATGCAAATCAGTTTTGCGAAATAAGTGTGCAGGATACAGGACGAGGCATTCCGCCAAATGAAATTGACAGCATTTTTGAGCGGTTTTACAGGGGCAGGGCAGAAGATGCTACCACCATCTCCGGAACAGGCATCGGTCTGTCGTTTGTAAAAGAATTAACGGAACTGCACGGTGGATCAATAACAGCTGAAAGCGATGGCAAACATGGCAGTTTGTTTACTGTAATGCTGCCACCGTTGTCAATTGCTGATCCATTGCAAAACACTTCGGCTGAATCTTCAAATCATACCAATCATCAAACTGAAACAAATTTAAACTCAGATACTATGCCTGAAGAAATGGAACAGATGAGCCAGGAGCAGGATCAGCCTATTATCCTCGTGGTAGAAGATGAAGCTGACATGCTGGAGTATGTGTATGAAATATTATCTCCTTCGTTTAAAGTGGTAACTGCCACAAATGGAAGAGAAGGTATTGAAAAAGCATTTGAAACGATTCCTGATCTCATTGTAAGTGATGTAATGATGCCGGAGGTGGACGGTATTGAATTGTGTAAAAAACTAAAGTCGGATAAGGATACCTCGCATATCCCCATCATTCTGTTAACGGCTTTATCAGATATGGCGCATCATGTACAAGGCATACGTGAAGGAGCCGATGTGTATTTGCCAAAACCATTCAATTCGCAACTGTTGCTGGTGCATATCCACAATCTCATCAATTCAAGAAATACATTGAAGGAGTTTTATGCCAAACGGATTTTTCTCGGCACCGGTAATTTTGAGATCAAAACGTTTGAAGAAGAATTTTTGGTGAAGCTGATGAAACTGGTGGAAGAAAATATTTCTAACAGCAATTTCAACAACGATGACCTGGCCAACCTGATGTTCATGAGTCGTTCTACATTTTACCGTAAGTTGAAGGCAGTAACAGGCATGTCGGGAAATGAATTTATACGCACAGCCCGTTTGAATTATGCCGCCAAATTATTGGAAAGCGGGAACTATTCGGTAACGGAAGCCGCCTTTGAAGCCGGATTCAACGACATTAAATATTTCAGAAAGCGTTTTCACGATCAGTTTGGTGCCACACCTTCTGAATATAAAAAATAAGCGATTGCTGATGTACTGCAGAAATTATTCCATTAGTGCTGCTACGTTTGCCCCCCTATTTTGAGGAGAAAAGGGACTGTCGTTGTAATTATTTATCTGTTATTTCATGCCATTGTTTTGTTGTTCTACCATATTGCAACATTTCAACATCGGTTTGAAAATAAATTGTAATGAAAGCTTGTCGAAATCATCATAGTCTTGCACGTTTTTGCTGTTCACTTATTCTGCTGCTTCAAATTTCGTTTGGCAGTGCACAAAGCCAGCAAGCCACTTGGGAAAATCCTGCAATTGTAGATGAAAATAAAGAGGCGGCTCATGCGCCCTTTGTGTTGTTTCATGCAAAAGAAGATGTATTATCGGATGATATCAAACGCTCCTCTTTCTACCAGTCGTTGAATGGTAATTGGAAATTTTTATTCGCTGCTGATTTTACAAAACGACCGCTTCATTTTTTTGAAACCACATACGATGATTCAAAATGGAATACATTACCGGTTCCATCCAACTGGGAGTTGAAAGGTTTTGGTTTGCCGATTTATACGAATATCATTTATCCTTTTCCCAAAAATCCACCCTTTGTTGGCAGCGATAATCCCGTTGGTACCTATCGAAAAGAATTTACAATTCCCGAAAGCTGGAATAGAAATGATGTGCTATTACATTTTGGTTCCATCACCGGTTGTGCATTGGTGTATGTGAACGGACAAAAAGTGGGAGTAACCAAAGCATCAAAAACTGCAGCGGAATTCAATATTACCAGGTATTTGCAGAAAGGAAAAAATCTGTTAGCAGTACAGGTGTTCCGCTGGCACGATGGAAGCTACCTGGAAGACCAGGATTTCTGGCGCTTAAGTGGTATTGAACGGGATGTTTTTTTGTATGCACAGCCCCCGCTGAGTATTTGGGATTTTGACTTGAAAGCCGATCTTGATGCCAATTACAAAGATGGATTGTTTGCAGCCGATATCGTGTTGCGAAAGTTTCAAGCCAACGTACCGAAGAATGCGGTGCTGTCTGTTGCATTACAGGATGAAGCCGGAAAAATTTTGTACAGTCAAGCAAAAAAAATAAATGCCTCGTCTGGCAGTTTGCAGCAAATACCATTCAAAGCAAAAATTGCACAACCCAAACAATGGAGTGCAGAAACACCTCACCTGTACAATGTGATCATCACATTACAACAAGCATCCGGTGAAATCATTCATGCCACAGCAGCGAAAGTTGGTTTCAGGAAGGTGGAAATTAAAAATGCACAATTACTGGTAAATGGAAAAAAGATCATGGTACATGGTGTAAACCGTCATGAGCATGATGAAGTGCTGGGGCATGTTCCAACCAAAGAATTAATGCGCAGGGATATTCAGTTGATGAAGCAATACAACATCAATGCTGTGCGCACTGCACATTATCCAAACGATCCGTATTGGTTGAAGCTATGCGATGAGTATGGGCTTTATGTTGTTGATGAAGCCAATATTGAAATACATGGCATGGGTGTGTTGCCCGGAAAAATTGATACAGCCAATCACCCGGCATATCAACCCGAATGGGCTCCGGCCATCATGGATCGCATCAAACGAATGGTTGAGCGGGATAAAAATCATGCTTCAGTAATTATCTGGAGTATGGGTAATGAGTGTGGTAATGGAAAGGTTTTTTATGATGCATACCAATGGATCAAACAACGGGATAACAGTCGCCCAGTATTGTTTGAACAGGCAATGGAAGAGTGGAATACCGATATTGTAAGTCCGATGTACCCAAGTATCAAATACATGAAAGAGTATGCAAAGGACTTCACCAAAAAGCGTCCTTTTATCATGTGTGAGTATGCACATGCCATGGGAAACAGCAGTGGAAATTTCCAGGAGTACTTTGATATTATTCATTCAAGTCCGCATATGCAGGGTGGTTTTATCTGGGATTGGGTTGATCAGGGCATTAAAACAAAAGATGAAAACGGAAAAGTATATTGGGGCTATGGTGGCGACTTTGGTGCCGGGCATTTGCAGAACGATGAAAATTTTTGTGCCAATGGTTTGGTTGCAGCCGACCGTTCGCCGCATCCCGGTATTTACGAAGTAAAGAAAGTGTACCAGGATATTGTTTTTAAAGACAAGGACTGGAAGAGCGGAGTGATACAGGTGCAGAATAATTTCAACTTCATTTCACTTGATGGCTTTCAATTCAAATGGGAATTGTTGAAGAATGGGGTGCCGGTAATCTCTGATACGTTTACACTCAATTTGCAACCCTCTTCCGCAGCAGAGGTAAAACTCAATTTACCCTCATTGGATGTAAACAGCGAAATGATGTTGAATGTATATGCTGTAACACGAACGGCAACTGCAATGATACCTGCGGGCCATGAAGTGGCACGTGAACAGTTTGGCGGCAACAGCAACCAATTTTTTACGGTAAGCAATACTCCGCAGGGTAACCTGGAACTAACAAAAACGGCAACTCTTATCCATTTTAAATCGGGACATATAAGTGGAAGTTTTAATATCAAAACAGGAAAAATGCAATCGTATCAAATCAATGATGCGTCGCTCATTACCTCATTTCCTGAACCTTATTTCTGGCGAGCACCAACCGATAATGATTTTGGAAACCAGATGCCGCAACGTTTAGGTTTCTGGCGAAATGCACATCAACTGCTTCATCTTGATACAGTAAAAGTGCATGAACAAACGAAAGATGGTTTACTTATTGAATGCGAATACCGGATGAGAGGGGTAGATATTCCTTACACTGTTTTTTATCAACTGCTTACGAACGGAGCAGTGAAAGTAACAGCATCCATCAACCTGCAGACTAAAAAATTACCTGAGATGCCACGCTTTGGCATGCGACTCACTGTGCCCAAATCGTATGCGCAAATTGATTTTTATGGCAGAGGACCTTGGGAAAATTACAGCGATCGGAATACAGCATCGTTTGTTGGATTGTATCAGCAAAAAACAGCTGATCAGTTTGTAAAAAACTATATCCGCCCACAGGAGAATGGCTATAAAACAGATGTTCGCTGGGTACAGTTGTATGATGATAATAAACAAGGCATCAAAATCACAGGACTGCAGCCGATCTGTTTCAGTGCATTGCCTTATACAACCGAAGATCTGGATCCGGGCGTTACGAAAAAACAACAGCATCCTTCCGATTTGAATGAACGTAAATTCATATCGGTGCATATCGATCTGAATCAGCGTGGAGTGGGGGGCGATAACAGTTGGGGTGCTTACCCGCATGCAGCTTATTTACTCACAAAGAATAGTTATACGTACAGTTATATTATTGAGCCAATTTTAAAATAGCAACATGAAGCAAGT
>CAYMSG010000083.1:0-7178 GCA_964392955.1 uncultured Chitinophagaceae bacterium
GAAAAAACAAGCGGTGAAACAGAAATCAAACTGGTAACTGATTTTGAAAAGCCCTATATAGTCTTCGATCTATTAGGAGGAAGCCCGTCAGACTTATTATTGCCAAGGAATTTCATAATAGTTGAAGGACAAAGTGAATTTGAATTATTAACAAGAGTTATAAAAAGATTCTATATCGATAAACCAACCATACAAATTATAAAGGCAAACGGTGATATTGACCAAGCGGAACGAACTATCAACGCTATAGAGAAGTCATTTACTCCGCTTAATTCAAGTATTTACAAATTTAAAACTGTCATTTTGCTTGACCAGCCAAGCCAGCAGACACAGGGAGGTGTTCAGCAGTTCAAACAGAACTATCCTCACCTAAACTCCAATAATCAAATATTTGTGTTACCACAAAGAGATATAGAGCAGTGCTATCCAAATCAACCCGATCACGTTTATGGTAATTGGCGAAAGTCACAGGCTGAGCTTGACGCTGTAAGTGCAAATGGTGATAAAATTATTACAGGCAAAAAGAAAAAGCAATTAGCAAAATACGTTGGCGATAATATAACGCAGCAGCAATTTGAAAATGACCTACAAGTTTGTTTTGATGCTTTGACACAATGTTGGGCTTTAGCATTCTGACAAATAAAAAACGAATGCGATGCGCAAGTTGTACTTTGTGTAAGAATCTAAATAAACTTATTTGGATAAACGATGAGAACAAAAGGCAATAATCTATCCTGAGTTTGTGACTCTTGATTTCATTCGACAATAAAATTCTTTTGAACAAAAATTGTAACATGTAAATGAAATGAAGACTAAAGTGAGTAGAGTATTATAAAATAAGATAACAAATGAGTTTAATTTGCAACTGCCAAATGTAAAAATCGGTTTAAAAATAATATAATAAGGAAAATTAATTAATAACTAAATACAAAAATTTGGATACACTGAAGTAATCATGAGCCAAAAGAATTTTATTCTGTTTGGTACTGAAGCTGACAAAGTAGACAATTCGTCTAGGTTGTTAAAAATCTCTAGACTGAAACTCCAGCTGGTATTGTCCCGTTTTCCATAAAGATACAACAATTTGGAAGTCGATTCGATTCAACATCGGAGTATAACTCCGACCCATGATGAAAAGGTGTATCCTTTATTTATGAAAGAAAGACTTGAATTAAAAGAATATTTTTCTGACAAAGAGCTAATCAAAATTCTTTGCCACAAAAGAGCTATTGCAGCAAAGAAGGTACACGACAGTCATTTTTTAAGAAACATATCATCCAAAGCAATCTCACCTCACAAATCTTTAAGCAAAGAAATTTTCTCTTTTTTTCCTCCAAGAAATAAATGGATTAGATTGAAAAAGAGAGAGAGAGAAATCCGAGGCACAAATACAGTCGAAACTAATGCTATTCAATTGGAAAGAACTATTTGGAGGGAGATAAAGAAATGTAAACGAATAGGAATAGCTCAACCAAGTTGGTTAAATAAAATTCTAGACTTTACAAAGAAAATTAGGGAAGATGTATTTGATGAAAGTAAATATTTTGAAATTTCTACTCCAACAACGATTCCAGTAATTAAAGATATACAAGAAAAAACATATAGACCACTTTCCGTTTTTAAATTACACGATTTGATTATTACTGGACAAATAGCGAGATATCTATCAAATTGTTTTGATCCGTTGTTTTCTGATTCATCATACGCTTTTAGAACAGGAATTCAAAAAGACAAAGTATTTAATCATCATAAAGCAATAGAAGACATAATTACATTTAAAAGCAAAATTGGAAAGCCTCTTTTCGTATCTGAATGCGATATAAAGAAATTTTATGATTGTGTGAACCATACAAAAATTTTAGAAGAATTTGAAGCAATGACAAAAGAAGCCAAAGCAATTCTTAATATTGAAATAAATAAACGAGCAATATATTTCTTTAACTCGTACTTAACTGCCTTTTCATTTAATGAGGATATCAAAAAGAAGGAAAAGGAATTACTAAAAAAGGTAGGCGTCTTGAATGGAACAATCCCGTGGGTTAAAGAATCTGAATTACTTGAGGTAAATTCAAACCCAATAACTGATAGAATTGGTGTGCCTCAAGGCGGAGCAATTTCATGTCTGATTGCTAATATATTACTTACCCATGTTGATAGGATTATAAATAAGAATTCAGATGAAAATACTTTCTACGTGAGATTTTGTGATGATATGGTTTTAATGCATACCGAAAAAGAAAAGTGTGAATCTCTTTTAGAAATATATCAGGCCGCATTAAAAGATGTTAAACTTATAAGTCATAAACCATTGAACTTTGCCGAATATGGTAAAGAGTTTTGGGATGAAAATTTAAAATCAAAATTACCTTACAAGTGGGAACAATACGATAAACAGAAACCTGAAACTAAAATAAATGTACCTTGGGTTTCATTTGTCGGTTATCAGATTAAGTACGATGGATTGGTTAGAGTTAGAAAAAAATCTATAAAAAAAGAGTTAAAAAAACAAGTTGCAGAAACCGATAAAATTATAAATGCAGTCAAAAAGACTCCACGAATAAACAAGTTAGCAATAAAATTCAGGCTTCAACAGCGACTTATTTCAATGTCAGTAAGTAGATTTAGATTTGGCTCATCAAATATTTCAATGTGCTGGTGTGCCGGCTTCAAGGTTCTAAAAAACAATCGAAATGTAACAAACCAAATTAGAAGATTAGACAGAAATCGAGAAAAACAGATAAGTAGACTTGAATTATATTTGAAAGGAATTAATACACCGCTTAGCAAAGCGAAAAGGAAAATCACTCCATTGAAATATTACGGGCACAAATACAGTTATAACAAACAATTTATATAATTAAAATAAAATTAACCATATGAATGAAATAGTTTGTCCAAACTGCAAAAAAGCATTCAAAGTAGATGAAGCAGGATTTGCTGATATTCTTAAACAAGTTCGTGATCACCAATTTGAAGAGGAAATACTAAGCAGACTCGCACTTGCTGAAAAAGAAAAGGAAAGTGCAGTAAAATTGGCCGAAGCAAATATCAGAAATTCTTTGCAAGACCAACTTGCAAAAAAAGACAAAGAACTTACTGAGTTAAAGGCACAAAGCGAGTTAGCAATCGCAGAAAAATTAAATAAAAAGGAGGCAGAAATCACTCAGCTAAAAGCTAAAATTGAAAACGTTGAAGTTGAGAAAAAACTCGCAATAAATGAGGCTGTTCAAAATGTGGAGAAAGAACGAGACGGTTTGCTAAACGATTTAAAGACTAAAGAATTAGAAAAACAAAATCTTGAAAGTTCTTTAAAACAACAATTCTCAGCTGAATTGCAAAATAAAGAAGCAATCATTAAGTATAAAGACGAAGAAATATCACGAGTAAAAGATATGAAATTGAAACTTTCAACCAAAATGTTGGGGGAAACACTTGAACAACATTGTGAAACAGAATTTAATAAATTAAGAGCAACAGCTTTTCAAAAAGCATATTTTGAAAAGGACAACGATTCTAAGTCTGGAAGTAAAGGCGATTATATCTACAAAGAGATAGACGAATCAGGAAATGAAATTATTTCAATTATGTTTGAAATGAAAAATGAAGGAGATGAAACTGTGACCAAAAAGAAAAATGAAGACTTTTTTAAAGAGCTTGACAGAGACAGAACCGAAAAAAAATGTGAATACGCTGTTTTAGTTTCGTTGTTAGAATCAGACAGCGAGTATTATAATTCTGGGATTGTCGATGTATCTCATAGATATCCCAAAATGTATGTTGTTAGGCCGCAGTTTTTTATTCCAATTATTACTCTACTCCGTAATGCTGCTATGAATGCTATTCAGTACAAGGCGGAGCTTGCATTAGTTAGAAGCCAAAATATTGACATTACCAACTTTGAAGAAAAATTAAGCACTTTTAAAGAAGGATTTGCAAGAAATTATGAGTTAGCAAGCCGTAAGTTTAAAACAGCAATAGACGAAATAGACAAGACAATTGACCATTTGCAAAAAACAAAAGAAGCCTTATTGTCATCTGATAATAATCTACGTCTTGCAAATCAAAAAGCGGAAGATCTTACGATCAAAAAACTAACTAGCGGCAATCCGACAATGAGAGCGAAATTTGATGAGCTAAACAACAAGTGAAAAGTTCCGGAATAAAGTCAGCATAGACGCTTAAAGTACGATCGATAACAATACAAGAGGTCTCTATATTGCATAAGTACGTAGGATACATAGCATTCAAACTGCTTACTGCACAATCCGATAGCTATCGGATTGTGCAGTAAGCAAGGAGCTTGGCTTTCGTCTGCCTGTGTAGTTATCAATCTAACCACAACATACTATTCCAAACCAAGTAGCGGATCGATACAGATGGGGCCAGCTGCAGCAGCAAGGTTTGTAAACAACCGGCGAAAAAAAGGTTGGTTTCAGTTTAGTACAAGCAAAGGCCAATCTTGTCTAGTAAGGAATGAGGGTTTCCTTCGCTGTTGCTATTTTTTTTCTGCAGCTGACTGCTGTTGCACAAGTGCCGCTTTTCAAATGGGCAAAACCTTTTCATGCAAACAACACGGCCGCCAGCAGGGATTACAGCAATGGCCGCTGCATTGCCACCGATAAAGACGGGAATGTATACACGGCCGGCTTCTTTTCACATACAGTCGATTTTGATCCGGGTCCTGCCGTGTTTAATTTAACAGGAGCAGATGGCAGTGCAGAACAACGGGGAACGTTTATTTCAAAGCTCGATTCCAATGGCCATTTTGTGTGGGCCATCCAAATACCGGTGTTCGAAAGCTTTGGCCGGTTAGATATGAAGGTAGACAGTGATGGTACCATTTACCTTGTTTCGGATTTTATTGGAACAGTGGATATGGATCCGGGCCCTGCTGTTGCGATGCTTACATCGATGGGTTTACAGGATGCCTATGTGATGAAACTGTCGGCCAACGGTACATTGCTTTGGGTGAAACAGTTTGGCGGGGGCGTGGGCAACAGTACTACCGGCAATGTACTGGACGTTGATAAGGACGGCCATGTGTTTGTAACGGGTTTGTTCAGCAATACGGTTGATTTTGATCCCGGCGCTGGTGTGTTTGCGTTAACGGCCACAGCAGCTTCCAGATCGTATATCGTAAAGCTTTCCCGTAATGGCGACCTGGTATGGGCCAGGCAATTCGGCCAATCGGGTACGGCATTTGGCGGAACCATTGTGAACGATCTGGAATGCGATGATGCAGGGGCTGTGTATATGGCAGGCATCTTCAGTGGTGTGTGCGACTTTGATCCCGGCGATAACACCTATACACTTGCCAGCAAAGGTTTGAATGATGGTTTTATTACACGGATCGATACCGATGGAAATTTCAACTGGACAAAACAGCTGATGCAGTCGGGTACGGAGAGCAATGGTGATTTAACGATACAGGGTATTGCCATTGACGGATTGCACAATGTGGTGGCTACCGGTTCTTTTATTGGTACGTACGATTTTGATCCGGGTGCAGGTTCATTCAACCAAACCAGTGCAGGCGGTACCGATTTTTTTGTGCTGAAATTAAATGCGCAGGGCAGTTTCAGTTGGGCAAAGGTATTACCCGGTAACGAAGGTGAATCGGGTACGGATGTAGTGGTGGATGCGTCCAATGCGATTTATGCCGCCGGCTCTTTTGGACGTGTGATTGATTTGGATCCCGGACCGGGTGTGTTTCTTGTAAACAATCCGTTTAATGGTGCGGCTGCCATCATCAAACTCAGTGCCGATGGAAATTTTATGTATGGGATCAGTTTTCCGGGGCTGGAGAACAGCAGTTGTTTGTTCAGGCGAATGGCAGTGGATGGTTCCCGCAACCTGTTTGTAACAGGGTTTGTTGGTGGATTGGTTGATTTTGATCCCGGTACCGGTGTATTTCCGGTAAGGGGAACAGCGGATCTGTCGCCTTTTGTTTTAAAGCTTGGTCCCTGTACCAACAGTACCGCATCTATTGTAGACATTACAAGCTGCCATGCGTATGATTTCAATGGTGAAGTGTTTGATTCGAGCGGCACCTACCTGCGTACCATGCCTAATGCAAGGGGATGTGATTCGATCATTACACTTCGGTTGACCATCACCTCTCAACGCAGCAACAGAACCGTGAGCATTTGCAGCGGCGAATCGTTTTTTGCAGGAGGGACAACACAAACACAAAGCGGTATTTATAACGATACGTTGAAAACAGCACAGGGATGTGATTCGATCGTTACCACTACATTGGTGGTGAACGAAGCGCCACAACCACAACTTGGTGCTGACAGGGATTTGTGCAGCAACGAACAGCTTATAGTTTCGCCCGGTGTATTTGCAAGTTATACCTGGTACAACAATGCAACGACCGATTCCATCACAGTAACAGCCGCCGGACTGTATTGGGTAGAAGTAACCAATCAGCTGAACTGTAAAGCAAGGGATACGATAATCGTAAAAAGTATTTTACCTGCTCCTGTACATTTTCTGAAAGAGCATGACAGTATCTGCAGTTATGATCGATTGGATATTTCGCCGGTCAATGTGTATGCCAATTATCAATGGAGTACAGGTGATACAGAACGAAAACTGCAGGTTGTACAACCGGGCTTGTACTGGCTAACGGTAACAGATAACCGTGGCTGCACGGGAACAGACAGTATTGCTGTGTATGCAAAGCCATGTAAGCCGGGTGTATTTTTCCCAACAGCATTTACACCCAATGGAGATGGATTAAATGATGTGTTTAAGCCAATGCTGTTTGGTGTAATCAAGCAATATCGCTTTACTGTGTACAACCGATGGGGGAAAGAAGTGTTTTATACAAACGACCCACTGAAAGGCTGGGATGGAAAGGTAGGAGGGGTGCTGCAGCCGCATGCTGTTTTTGTATGGACCTGCACCTATCAACTTGATGGTGATGAATTAAAAACCGAACGGGGAACAGTTGTGTTGATTCAGTAACGCAGCGTTTGAATTGTGGGGGAAGTTGTAAGTAAGACCTGACAGGTTGATCGCAATAGAACAGTTTGAGGATGTAGAGATGTCTTCCCGTAAAGCGGGACTGGCTTTGATGTCGACATGATGGTCTTCGTGAGGAACTTTGTATTACGAAGAAAGCTGTTTCTCGTTTCCCGTCATTGCGAGCCCCTGTTGTTTGGCGAAGCAAT
>CAYMSG010000083.1:7278-10782 GCA_964392955.1 uncultured Chitinophagaceae bacterium
GAAAGCTGTTTCTCGTTTCCCGTCATTGCGAGCCCCTGTTGTTTGGCGAAGCAATCTCCTGATGCGGAGAAGGAATGAAGTATAGCAGATTGCTTCGGCACAAACCTTAGCACAAGGCCAACAACCTCGCAATGACGCTTCGGTTATATTACGCCAGCTTTATCTTACTGATCATATAACTGATCACCAAACCAAGCAACGCAATCACGGCAAAGGAAGCACGGAGTCCTGCCAGTTCAGCAATATAACCGATGAGTGGCGGGCCCATCAAGAAACCAAGAAAACCCACACCCGATACAGTAGCAATGGCAATACCGCTGGCTACCTCTTTTACTTTTCCTGCAGTGCTGTATACTAAGGGGATGATACTGCTTACACCAAAACCAACAATTAAAAAACCAATGGTTGACATGATGAGGTTGGGCAATAAAACGGCGGTCATCATACCGGTAAAGATCAACACACCACTGATCTGCACCATTTTCGTTCGGCCAAAACGTTCGGCGTGTTTATCGCCGGTGAAACGCCCGGTGGCCATCATGATCATAAACGACGCATAACCCAGCGATACCAGTTCAGGTTTTACTTTCACGACTTCTTTAAAGTACACACCGCTCCAATCGAACATGCAACCTTCGGCACTTAAACAACAGAAAGCGATCAATCCCAATTGTAATAACAACCCTTTGGGAAGCTGGAAACGTTTGAACGAAGAGGCCCTGCGACTGACAGGAGTGATGATCAGATATTTCTGAAAGAAAATATTCAGTGTAATCACCAGTGCAGCAACGATCATGAAGTGATACACCGGCACTAATTTCAAACGCATCATCAGCAAACCAACCAATGCACCTGTAAAACCAGCTGTGCTCCACACACCATGAAACGATGCAAGAATGGATCGTCCATACAATGCTTCTGCATTCACGGCCTGTGTGTTCACTGAAATATTACAGAGGTTACCTGTTAAGCCAAATACATACAGTGATAAAGCCAACAACCACGACGTATTTGCCATGCCGATCGTGATCAAGGTTAACGCATAACCTACAGCAGCCAGTCGTAAAATATATTTACTGCCAAAACGTGTAACCAGTTTTCCACTGAAGGGCATCATGGTTAATTGTCCGGCAGGTAATGCCAGCAGAATACTTCCTAATGCGGCTTCCGATAAATGCAAGGTTGTTTTAATGTCGGGGATGCGGCTTGCCCAGCTGGCAAAGCAAATGCCCTGGCAGAAAAAGAATACAGACACGGCTATGCGCATCTGCAGATTTGTGTAGTGGTGGGTTGCTGTTGAAATGGTAGTCAAATTCTCTGTTAATGCACGAAATTACCCGAAAATCAACGGCGAATTACAATGGAACCGTAATAAAATCAAGCAAAGGTTTTCGCAAACGTTTGATACATGATACTGCAGGATAGGTGGGGCGGTGATGTTGCGTAATTTGAGTGCTGCTGCAATGGGCAACGATCAATCAGCCGGTCATGGCTAAAGCCGATCTCCTGCGGTTGTAATAACCCGGCACTGAAGTGCCGGGTTACAAACTAAAACGCACAAGAGCTTTCGCCCTGCTATCAATAACAATTAAACATCAAACTTCATATGCCACGCATTGCATCCCGCATGAAACTCTTCAAAGGACAGAAAGAAGAATACAAACGCCGACACGATGAACTATGGCCAGAGCTGGAAGAATTACTTCGTAAAACAGGTATTACCGACTACTTTATTTTTTTAGATGAAGCCACCGGTGACCTGTTTGCAACATTGCATATTGATAACCCGTTGCACCTGGATGCATTGGCCAATCATCCGGTGATGCAAAAATGGTGGGCCTGCATGAAAGATATTATGGAAAGCAATCCGGATCATTCACCGGTTAATATTCCGCTGAAAGAAGTATTTTACATGCGTTAATTTTTATTGATCTCAAGACGCATCCATCTTATGTATTACGCTTCATTTCGCTTAGCAGCACTGTTCAGCCTGCTCATTTTTTGTAAGGTTCAACTATCGGCACAGGTTATCATCAGCAGTCCCAATAAAAAGATTGTAGCAACGGTGTATGTTACTGATGGCAAACCAAGTTACACGATCAAGGTTGGACAAACTGAATTGTTGCGTCCGTCCAAACTGGGTATCACGATCGGTACAGCTGATTTTTCAAACAACCTGCGCTTTGTTCGTGCCTCTGCACCACAAGTTGTTACTGATCAGTATACCATGATCTATGCCAAGAAAAAACAAAGCAATTACAAGGCAACGAAGCGAACCATCCGCTATCAGCATCAATCAGGCGCTTTCCTGGAATTGATCTTCCAGGTGTCGGATGATGGGGTTGCATTTCGCTATGCAGTTCCCGGCAGCAACAATACCTACCAGGAACTAACGGCCGAGCATACCTCTTTTTCATTTCCATCAACCGCAACAGCGTTTCTGCAACCCATGCAGGTGTCGAAAACGGGATGGGAGCAAACCAATCCTGCGTATGAAGAACATTACCGGCAAAACATTCCGGTTGGAACAGCCGCACCAACCGCAGCAGGGTGGGTGTACCCGGCGTTGTTTCAACACAACAATACCTGGGCATTAATTACAGAAGCTGCCGTTGGAAGTAATGACTGTGCCACACGATTAAAAGCAGCATCGCCCAACGGTGAATATTTTATTGGTCTGCCAGATCCACGTGAGATCATGACGGGTAAAAATTTATTGCCACAGGTGAAACTGCCGTATGCAAGTCCATGGCGTATCATTACCATCGGCAGTCTTGCAACCATTGTTGAATCTACATTGGGAACTGATCTGGCAGAAGCTTCGGTTATCAAGGAAGCATCGTTTGTAAAGCCGGGCAAAGCATCGTGGAGCTGGATCAATTCAAAAGATGATTTTATTGTGTATGATGAGCAGAGAAAATACATTGATTTTGCTGCTGCCATGAACTGGCAATATTGTTTGATCGATGCTGCATGGGACAGTAAGATCGGTTATGAAAAAGTGAAAGAGCTTGCTGACTATGCTAAGCAAAAGAATGTAGGATTGTTATTGTGGTATAATTCAGCCGGTGACTGGAATACGGTGAAGTACACACCCAAAGATCATCTGCTTACAACAGAAAGTCGCAGTAAAGAATTTCAACGTCTGAAAGACATGGGCATCAAAGGAGTGAAGATCGATTTTTTTGCAGGCGATGGTCAATCTGTAATGGAATATTATCATGCTATTTTGAGAGACGCAGCGAAGTACCGGTTGCTGGTCAATTTTCATGGTGCCACATTGCCAAGAGGCTGGAGCCGTACCTATCCGCATTTAATGACAGCAGAAGCGGTACGTGGATTTGAAATGATCACGTTTAATCAAGGTGATGCTGACAGAGAAGCAACGCATTGTACCATGCTTCCGTTTACACGCAATGCATTTGATCCGATGGATTTCACGCCGATGAATTTGTATAAAATTCAGACCAATGTTGTACGGAAAACAAGCAGTGCGTTTGAACT
>CAYMSG010000084.1:0-5502 GCA_964392955.1 uncultured Chitinophagaceae bacterium
ATTTGTGTATCATACCCATATCCTTTCAGGTTAGCACCTGAAAGGATATGGGTATGATACACAAATGGAACTGAAACAATATTTGGTTGCAAAATGAATGATAATTTGAAGTGCCCTATTCTTTTGCTAATAGGGTACTTCTTCTTTTTTTTTAAAAAATGAATAATACCCACCCGGCCAACGCACAAGCACGGCTAATGCAGTGGCTAACCCACAATGCCAACCCTTCCACTGCATCTATGGTGTTGCCGCCATTTTTAACTGTCATACTTTTTGTGGCTATGCTCCCCACGCTTTTGGCACATTGCCTGTTCCGCTTCGCTACACAGTCAAAGAGCCAAGCCAACCCAAGCATAGCAACAAAAAGACGCTTCACTCCGACCACCACCACCGTTCCGCTTATGCCAGTATAAAAATTGGCGGAAGCATACTTAAACATAATGCGGTCTTATGTGTTCGCTTCGCACAGCCACCCCACGCTTATGCAAGCATCCCAACGCAGTGGCTGTCACATAAGTCGCCATTATGTTAAGTAGCCACCACCATAGCACTTTTTATCAAAAGTGTAGCCGTGCTTTTTGCCAACGCACCCCACCCGAAGAACCCCTACACCCCGCCACCCTTTCAGCGGTGCAGAAAAAAATAAAGCATGATTTGTTTTGAGGCCATGTGCTTGCGGTCAGTTCATTCTCTTCGCCTCCATTTCGTTCAGGCGTTCCGTTCATTCCGCTTCTCTTCATTCACTACACTATCCTTCACTTCATTTCGTCTACGTTCATTTCACTCACCTCAGCACCGCACGGCAAAAGCAATTCCTTCTCTGCGTTTCGCAAAGCAACCGCACTGGCTTTCCGTGTCATGGCATTTGCTTAACCCACGCTGCAATGGCTTTTGTGTTTGGATAATATACAAAAGCCCCCAATGCTTCTAAGCAAATTGCTCATGCCACTCCAAGCCGCCAACCCGGTTTGCTTCACTCCGTTACGTCATTGCATTTGCCTTTGACCCACCGCACTGTTGAAAGCGGTATGCTTTATTTTTTCTGCGACTTTTTTACCCCATTGCCGACCCACTAAAATCCGTATCCTTCAAACCAAGTATCTACCTCCTGAATGGATTTGAGTAATACTTCATCCTCAATTGGAAATCCTTCAATCTGATTGGTGATTTTGATTTGATGACCTTCAGTGATTTGGTCTTGCATTGTCCTTTTTAATTCCTCAAAAATGTGAGGTTGTCCGTTCTCCAATGGAGTTAGGATTGATTGTTTGTTGTAGTTGTAAACCATAAGTATAAAGTTGTTTATTATAAATATGTCGGATTTGAGGAAAAATCACTTTTTATCAAAAAATATTTTGGAGACCCACTTTTAAAAAATAAAAAAGGCAGCAAAGTTAGGGCGGCACGCACAAGCCCACGCTGATAAAAAACCAAAAGACTACGGCATAAACACAAGGCCAACGCACAAGGCTATCATTTATTCCGTTTCCTTTTGGTTTTTTGCCCTTGCCGCCCTGTCAAGAGGCTTTCTTTTTTCTTTTTTTTTCCGGTTTTTTTCTGTTTTCTTTTAAAAATGTGTGCGAAGCGTAGCGGAGCAAAATTTTAAATCCCTACGTGTATGCAGTCAGCAAAAATTCAAACGTACAGCCCCAAAAATGAAGTTCCGCAGCACTCATTTTTCATTCTCTGCAAAGGCTTAAATAGTGGTAAGCCTCTGGAGCAACCAACCGCCAACTGTTTTGTAATGTCATGCGAAAGCGAAGAAGAAATGAAGCGTTACTATTGGCTTTGTTTCGGTTTATGGCAGTCAAAAGCCTTTCACCCTCACTTGTGCGGCTCAGTCATTCCATTTTTACGCATCAATGATTTTAGAAAGATTTTTGCAGAGGCAGCAGCCCAGGCAATCGGCAACGAACCAAAGGAGCAAAAAATGGTTTCCGACCTTCAAAAGTTGCAGCAGCTTGAAAAGCTATACAAGCAAAACTTGCTTCTTATAACTGATGCAAAAAGGGCAGTGTTTTACAAGTTCATGCGGAGGCGTTAATCGCTTCCGCATGTTTCGCCTTTATCCCGACCATGAAGCAAGGATGAAGGCAAGATGATTCGCCTCTTAGCGTAAAATATTGGCAGCTATGCCAACAAAAAAGCCCCGGATGAACCGAGGCTTTTTCAATGGAGCAGATAATTCAATCCTTAGAAAATCTCCTGAATCTTCAACGCATTACCTGAGTTGAACAGGTAATAGTTGGAACCAACTTGCTGATAAAACTCGATTCCGATACACTGCAACACACTTGCATCAGCCGTAAGGGTTGGAGAACCCGGCAGGGTAGCAGTTACAACAGTTGACGTTGCAACAGGTGAGAACAAATCAATGTAGCCGGAATACTGAACGTCTGAAAGTTCATTATTGGCTGCGTCAATCGGTTCATAAACTCCGGTAGTGTCATTGTACGCAAAATCCGATACACAAGCCAGAGCATGGATTAAGCGAAAATGAGTAGCACCAGCAGGAGCATTCACCAAGTTTGCAGGGTTGAAAGCTGGAACGGTTAAAGTACCGCTGTCACGACCTGGAGTGTGGGACAGAGTGAACGGAGCAACAAACACACCTTCCAAGCTCACGTTTTTGTCAAACGCAAATCCGTTCAGGTACTGGCTTTGCTGCGAAATCAGAATTGCACGGTAACCCCTTGCTTCAGTCTGATCTTCCAGATTGATTTTTTTCATTATCGCAGTGAGGCGACCTGTCATTTGAGGGTCACTCATTTGCTTAATGATTTGAGAGAGGGCAACCCGAACAGATTTACCGGCTGTTGCACAGCCTCCGAACTCGTTCATGTTTTCACGAGTACGTTCAAATTCGGGAGCAGTTAAGATTTGGTCACCATTGGGACCGCCTACAAGTCCTGCAAAGTCGCCTTGCAGTCCTTTGATTTTGAAATGTCGTACACCGCCCATTGTGCCGGAGTAACGAACGAGACCAGTTTGTCTTGCCATTTTGCTATTTTTTTAAGAGTTTGAAAATTCAAATATCTTTAGCAAATTTACATTCTAGTACATTGATTTACATCAGTTTACGCAGTGCAAAATGGTGCAATTCAAAGCATACGGACAAGCAATAATCAAAACACACCTCAAAATCACTAAAGTGGTTGATGGGGATGGCTTGTTTGTAGTGAACCCTTTCAACAAACAGGAAGAAGAAATTCGATTCCTGGGCATTGATGCACCTGAAATAAGAAGGTCTAAAAAGCTGCAACAGGATGAAAGAGAAACACACTTACCCGGCCAGCTTCTCTTATTGTTGGGTAAACAATCAAAGGATTTTCTGAACTCCATTGCACCAGTTGGAACGTCTGTAACTATTCAACTGGAAAAGCCTCATAGCATTGATTCTTTTGGTCGTACACTGGCTTATGTGTTTCTTCCTGATGGAACTTGCTTAAATGAATTGATGATTCAGGAGGGCTTCGCAAAGCCTTACAGCAGGTATTATTGTGAAGCGTTAGCAGATTTTCAGCAAATCAATATATTTGCAAAGTCGAATCAAAAAGGACTGTACCAAACAGTCAACGACTTTTAATCAGAAGCACTATTTTGTTACCAGTTTTCCCTTGTTTCACTCAACTTTGTTGCCTATTTGTTGCCCAATCGGCTGAAAGCCTTGATACACAAGGGTACTATACTTTTTGTATCGGAAAGTAGTTGCATTGCCTTACGCAAAGCTCTTGTCGTATTTTGCATATCCCGAGTGGAAAATCCATGCAAATGGATCCTTGCTGGCTTAAACTGATTTGATTCCTGTTGGTCAGTTCGATGTGATCCCGGTTGTTATTTCAAAACTGAAGAATTCCATTTGTCACTGGAAATCCTTACTCAAAATAAAGGCGATGCATTTCGTAACGAATGCTATGTGTCTGTAGTCAATCTTAGGTGCAACTATGTAGTTGTACTAAGCAGAAAGTAAGTAAACAAAAACAAATTGATTTAAATCAAAGTAAAACCACTTTGGTTATTTCCTTGTCGGTTGCAGGGTTTTTACATTCGCGGAGACGGTTTGCAAAGATTGGTTGCAACACCCCGATTTTTTATTCTACTCTTGGTAAATGTAATTTTTATGCGATCTGTTTTCTATAAACTTATTATTTCTCGTATTCTTTATTTCGAAGACGTAAGCAGGTTTTTTCTAAAGGCATTTTTAAAGAGATGGAGTTTTATTGGTCTTCCAATGGCATCCAATGGGAAAAGCGATGAATGCTGTTGTTACTTACTTGGCATTAAAAAAGCGGTAAGGTCAAAATCTAAGTATTTCTTTTACTGTAAAATCTGAAATACAAGAAAAGCGAAATATTCATCAGGAATAAAGTCAACATACATTGATTTTTAATCTCATTCTGCCAATTAATCATTACATTACCTATGCAACCATGTATTATGGCTGAATCAACTCTCTTTTTATCTGTTTTCGAAGCTAGTCCCGTTCCCTGCCTGTTGCTACAACCGGATGTACCTCATTATACCATAACCGCAGTAAACAGTGCTTATCTGCAGGTAACGGCAACACAAAAACATCAACTGATCGGTTTCTCTTTCTTCGAAGCCTTTCCCGATAATCCCAATGATGCACATGTAACCGGTGTTACCAATCTCCGGTCTTCATTGAACATGGTTCTTGACAGCAGGCAACAACAAACCATGCGCCGGCAGAAATATGATATTCCTGTGCGTGGTACAACAAGGTTTGAAGTACGTTATTGGGACGTAGTAAATGTTCCGGTGTTTGATGATGCAGGAAATATTACTGCCATTATTCATTCGGTTACCGATGTAACAACCGAAGAGCTTGCTTTGCAAACTGCTTCTGCAGCCACTGCAGCTTCCAAAGAATCAACGGATCTGTTGCAGCATGCGGAACGAATTTCTCATTTCGGCACCTGGGAATACAACCTGCAAACAAATGCACTGTACTGGTCCGATGGGGTGTATGCCATTACGGGATTTCAACCGACAGATTTTGAGTTGAATTTTGAAACAGCCATGTCTGTAATCCATCCCGATGACAGGGCGCATGCCATAGCAGTGATGGAACAAGCCATTCAAAAAGGAACGGAATACAATATGCGGAAACGGTTTGTTACAGCCGATGGTTCGATCCGCTATATCAATTCAAGAGCAAGATTGATTACCGGTGAACAGGGTAAACCAATCAAATTGGTGGGTTTGTTTCATGACATAACTGATGAAGTGCTGGCGCAACAGCAAAGTGATGCCACTGATAAAAAACTGCAAGGCTTGGTGCAAACGCTGGATGGGATTTTCTGGGAAGCGGATGCTGCTACGTTTTCTTTTACCTATATCAGTCCACAGGTAGAACGGTTGTTGGGATATACGCCTGATGAGTGGTTGCAAACGCCCCGCTTTTGGCAGGATCACATACATCCCGCAGACAGAGAATATGCAATCGGATATTGCCACAGAGAAACAATAGAAGGAAAAAAT